>CALHUY010000081.1 GCA_938039295.1 uncultured Solobacterium sp. | reverse complement strand
ATTGCGTCATTCCTTTTGGGATGAAGAAGAGGATTAATCGTTATTTTCAAGATACAATGCCTTTTAAGCTTCCTAGAATTACGCTATAATCAAATAAACCGTTGATCGGAAATAGTACTACAATATACCGGCTTAAGAGAGAGGCACATTTGGTGAGAGTGCTTTGGCAGATGGTGTTGATGGGAATGCCTCCGAGAGGGTCTTCTTGATATGTAGAGAAGGACGTTGCACTAATGTTATCAGTGAAATTCTAAAGAGTGGATACGCATAGCGTCTTTTTAAGGAAGACGCTTTTTTAACAGGAGGAAGAATATGATCAGACTGTATAATACAAAGACTTTACAAATCGAAGAATTCAAACCAATTCATGAGGGACACGTGGACATGTATGTGTGTGGACCAACTGTGTATAACTATGCACATATCGGTAATGCACGACCAATGATTGTGTTTGATGTGTTGAAACGTTTATTCGAAGCAGAAGGATATAGCGTTACGTATGTATCTAACTTCACAGATGTTGATGACAAGATCATTAAGAAAGCTGCTGAAGAAAATACAACAGAAGCAGTGATTGCACAGCGATATATTGATGCATACCAAGAAGTACGTACGTTACTCAATACAGAACTTCCAGATATTACACCGCGTGTTACAGAAACAATGGATAAAATTATTGAATTCATTGATAAACTTGTTAAGACAGGTCATGCCTATGAAGCAAATGGTGATGTATATTTCTCTGTTGAATCTGTACCAACTTATGGTGAGATTTCTCATCAGCACATGGACCAACTAGAGGCTGGTGCGCGTATTGAAACGAATGACCAAAAGAAAAATCCATATGACTTTGCGCTATGGAAAAAGACAGATATGGGTATTAAGTGGAATTCTCCATGGGGAGAAGGTCGCCCAGGATGGCATACGGAATGTGTTGTAATGATCAATGATAATATTGGTGATTGTATCGATATTCACGGTGGTGGTATGGATTTGAAGTTTCCTCACCATGAAAATGAAGCTGCTCAACAAGAAGCGATGCATGGCAATACGCTCGCTAACTATTGGGTACATAATGCCATGGTAAATATCGATGGACAAAAGATGTCTAAGTCACTAGGTAATACGATGTGGGCAAAGGATGTTGTTGTATCTCTAGGTACAAACCTAACAAGATGGTTAGTGTCCTCTGTACATTATCGTAAGGAATTGAACTTCTCTGATGAGACAATTGAAACTGCCCGTAAGGAATTAGATAAAGTATTAACACCACTGAAGCAGTCATATATCAAAGCTGCACTTGCGAATTATGTCATGGGTGATGATTATGATAAGGAATCGTATCGTGCATTCTTGGATTGCTTGGATGATGATATGAATACACCAAATGCGTATGCGGTTATCTTTGAAACTGTGAAGAAGTTAAATCAGACTTTACGTCAAAGAGAAATTGACTTTGCACAGTTAGCTCTTTACAGCAATGCTGTGGAAAAGATGTTGAATGTATTGGGTATTGTTGTGGATAAACCGGTGATTGGCGAAGCAGAGAAAGAATTATTTGCGAAGTGGAATCAAGCCAAGGCAGATAAAGACTTTGATAGTGCAGATAAGTACCGTAATGAATTAGTGGAAAAGGGCTTATTGTAATGAACCCATTAGAATGCAATGGTAGAACACTAGCATTTCTTGGGGATGCGGTTTGGTCTCTTGCGGTTCGTGACTTCTTGGTTCAAGAAGGGCAGGGCAAAGGAAAAATGCTCCAAAAGCTAAGTATTTCCTTTGTTTCCGCAAAATCGCAAGCAAGATTCTATTCGCTTCTTCATGAAGAAAACTTCTTTACTGAAGAGGAAGAAGCAACGTATCGTCGTGGACGCAATGGAAATACAGGTAGTGTTCCAAATAATACGGATGTTGTGACATATCGTATGTCGACAGGATTTGAGGCAATCTTAGGTGCTTTATATCTTGAAAATAAACAAGATCGTATTAGACAAATTTGGGACAAAGTACGGACACTTTAGGGAGGACTTCTATGGCACAATTTGTGTACGGGAAAAATGTTGTAAAACAGATGTTGATGGATAACTCCAAGATCAAACAAATTTACATGTCAGTAGACGATAGAGATGTAGAACAGTTGGCTCGTAAACAACGAGTACAACTCAAAAGAGTGGATAAGAAGACATTAACACAGATGACAAAGACAGACCGTCATCAAGGTGTTGTGGCTGAAATTGATCCATACCGTCTATATAGTGTAGATGAAATTGTACAGAGTGTTTCTGAGGATGGTAAGGGTCTTATCATTATGCTTGATGAATTAGAAGATCCACATAACTTGGGAGCGATATTACGTACAGCTGATGCGATTGGTGCTACCGGTGTCATCTTTAAGAAGACCAATGCAGTTGGCTTAACGCCTACCGTTGCGAAGGTTAGTGCTGGTGCAATTGATACGGTGAAATGTGCTTCTGTTACTAATCTTTCCAGAACGTTAGAAGACCTACAGAAAAAAGGTTGGTGGGCTGTTGGAACAGATATGGATGGACAGGATTATCGTTCTGTGAAGTATGATTTCAATACTGTATTGATTATTGGAAATGAAGGTAAGGGTATCTCAAGGCTCCTACGTGAAAAGTGTGACTTTGTGGTATCACTACCAATGAGAGGAAAGATTGAATCGTTGAATGCGGCAGTATCTGCTGGTATTCTAATGTATTCGATTTACAACATGCGTTTCCCACTATAGGGGGAGTGTTGTATGGAAAAGGACAATCCAAGTGAACTGCTATATATGTGTAGAATGGGTGATGCCCATGCGCAATATCGCTTATTTGCACAGTATGAAGGTTTACTTACATCGCTGGTGAATCAAACAATACAGGTATATCCACCGGTGAAAAACTATAAAGATGATTTATTACAAGAAGCACGTCTTGGTTTACTTGTAGCGATACATTGTTATCGGGAGGATAATCAAGCTAGTTTTAAGACCTTCTTGTGTATCATCGCAAAGAGAAGAGTTTGGAATGTCCTACGACAACTTTCAACGATTGGAAGAAATGAAGGTGCAGATGTACTGGCGTTAGATGCGATGATGAATGAAGATGAAACATTCTATGATGTTGTAGAACAACAAAATAAGATGTTTAACCCAGAGTATTATTATCAGTATGTCGATGCATTTAAACAAATGACACAAGGTGTCATGTCATTATCACATCGAGAAGTAGATGTAATGCGCTCTTGGTATGATGGGGATTGTTATGAAGAAGCAGCCCGCAATCAGAACTGTACGGTAAAGGCATATGATGGTCGTTTACAGAGAGTGCGAGCCAAGATTAAAGATTACATATATCATAATCAATGATAAAACTTGACAGATAGTGTATGATAGTAAAGTAAACTGAAACAGAAATAGTAAATGCATGTCAGCGATGATTATCGATGGCATGCATTTTGTCATTTTATAGAAGATTTGAATATTCGCTCAAGTGTCGGTTATAAAAACAAACTGCTTCAGTATAGTTTGAAAAGGAGAATACTATGAAACTCAAAAAACTAATGACGGGAGTACTTGCGGCATTCATGCTTGCAGGTTGTGCTCCAAAACAACAACAGAACCCTACAAAATTAAAAATTGTAGCTACAACATTTCCACAATATGATTGGATCCGTGAGATTATCGGAAAAGACAATACAAATGTGGACCTACAATTATTGATGAAGAACGGTGGAGACTTGCATAGTTATCAACCAACTGCGGGTGATATCGCAAACATCTCTGATGCTAATCTATTTGTATACGTTGGTGGTGAGTCTGATGAATGGGTGGATGATGCGTTAGAAGAAAAGACCAACAAAGATATGAAGGTTGTTAACATGATGCAGACACTTGGTGATGACATCGACGAAGAAGAGGAAGGTTTAGAAGATCACGACCATGATCACGATCATGATCATGATGAAAAGGACCACGATCATGATGAAAAGGACCATGATCACGACCATGACCATCATGATGAAATTGAATATGATGAACATGTGTGGTTATCACTCAAGCGTGCTCAAAAAATTGTAAAAGCAATTGCGGATGAATTAGTAGAATTGGATCCAACAAATGCGAAGAAGTATCAGGCAAATGCGGAAGCGTATATCGCAAAGTTAGCTGCTTTAGATAAGTCCTATGAATCTACAGCGAATACTGTAAAAGATAAAACTTGGATCTTTGCAGACCGTATGCCATTCCACTATTTAGCAAAAGATTATGGTATTACAACATACGCTGCATTCAATGGTTGCTCAACAGAGACAAATGCAAGCTTTAATACAATTGTCACTCTTGCCAAGTACGCAGATGAGTTTGGTATCAACCATATTATGACAATTGAAAGCTCAGATCATAAACTAGCAAAAGCAGTTATTGAAAATACAGCAGAAAAGAATCAAGAAATTCTAACATTAAATTCACTACAGTCCGTTAGCCAATCAGATATCGATAAGGGCTTAACATACTATGGTGCAATGGAAGAGAATTTAAAGGTACTAGCACAAAGCTTTAACACGGAGGTTAAGTAAGATGACACATTTGATTACATGTAAAAATCTATCCGTTGGACATGAACGCATGAAAGTTGCGGGACCTTTTAACTTGGAAATCAACAGTGGAGATTATTTATGTGTAATCGGTGAGAATGGATCTGGTAAATCCACATTCATGAAAACCATCTTAGGCTTAATCAGTCCAATTGAAGGAACGATTGAACATGATGAGTCCTTCAACGCAAGAGAAATTGGATACCTTGCTCAACAGACACAGGTACAAAAAGATTTTCCATCTTCAGTTGAAGAGGTTGTTTTATCCGGTTTTGTAGGTCACTTAGGACATCGTTGGTTCTATAACAAGAAAGAAAAAGAACTTGCGAAAGAGTATATGGCTAAAACTGGTGTTGATAAACTCGCAAAGCATTGTTACCGTGATTTATCCGGTGGACAACAACAGCGTACGTTACTAGCTAGAGCATTGTGCGCTGCTGATAAGATGATTCTATTAGATGAACCTGCAGCGGGGCTTGATCCAGATGCAATGCAGTATATGTATGACTTAATTTCGAAGTTAAATAAAGAAGGCATGACAATTGTGATGATTACGCACGATGTACCTGCAGTGGTGCAGTATGCAAATCGTATTGTTCGCTTCATGGATGGTAAAGTTAAAGAAATATCCACAGATGAATATCGAAAGGTGGTGGAAGAATGCTAGCTGAATTACTACGCTATCTTGAATATCCCTTTGTAAGATATGCCATCGTTGCGGCGATGTTAATCTCACTATGTTCTGCACTTGTAGGTGTTATCCTTGTATTAAAGAGATACTCCTATATCGGTGATGGATTATCACACGTTGCCTTTGGTGCGATGGCGATTGCTCTTGTACTTGGGATGATTCAACAAAAGATGTATCTTGTCTTCCCGATTACAACAGTAGCGGCTATCCTGATTCTAAAATCAGGCCAAAATAAAAGAGTCCAGGGTGATGCAATCGTTGGTATGATTTCCACTGGTGCACTCGCACTTGGGTATCTATTAATGAATTTATTTCCACCAAGTGCAAATATCAGTGGTGATGTATGTAGTACACTCTTTGGCTCTACATCGATTTTGACACTTTCCAAAGCAGAGGTTTGGTTATGTGTAATCGCATCTATCATTGTTTTGATTATATTTGTGATGTTATATCCAAAGATTTTTGCGGTAACCTTTGATGAAAACTTCTCCAAGGCAATTGGTCTAAAGGCAAATCAGATTAATCTAATCTTGGCAGTTATTATTGCAGTTATCGTTGTTCTAGCAATGAATCTTGTAGGTTCATTATTGATTTCTGCATTAGTCATCTTCCCTGCATTATCAGTCATGCAGTTGTTTAAGAGTTTTAAAGCTGTATTGATTGGTGCTGCAGTACTATCGGAGATCTGTACGATTACAGGTATGCTTATGGCAATTCTTTGCAGTACACCTGTAGGTGCTACGATTGTTACAGTAGATATTATTGCGTTTATTATCTGTTGGTTGATTCGTGCAATGAAAGCGTAAGTAGTAATGAAATATATTAAGAAGTTTGTCTTAATCTTTCTAAGCGTTGGAATGATTACATTAGCCTTTCTATACACTCATCAACCAAATGCAGTAACGCCAGAACAAAGTAAAGAGACAGAAGTGGATTATGACTTGTCTGTACTAAGTGGAAACGTTGTATATTCGCAAGTATATGCAATGATGACAAATCCAGAAGAATATGTGGATAAGACATTTAAGATTTCCGGAGTCTTTGCGCTAGGCAAAGATAAAGATGGTAATACAATGTATGGCTGTATTATCAAAGATGCGTTGGGATGTTGCCAACAAGGCATTCAATTCCAATGGGAGGGAAATCATAAATATCCAGAGGATTATCCGGATTTAGGGACAGAGATTACAGTTGTAGGAACGTTTAGTTATCAAAAGGATGGAAATATTGTTTCCTTATTATTAAAGAACGCAGAAATGAAGGTGGATTAAAACCCACCTTTTTCTAGTTTAGGAGAATGTAGTATACAAAAAGAGTAACTTTGTTGAATACTGTTGTATTCCAAAATAAAACCAATTTGTGATTTTCATATGAAACAGGCGGTTGGCTCGTTGCGAGTTTGCGAATTATGTGCTATTGTAATCAAGACTTTGAAGGAGTTTTTCGTAATGGCAAAAGAGGCAAGAAAAATTATTCTTGCGTGTGAAGAATGTCTTGCACGCAACTATACAACAAATGGTTCGAAAAACAGCACAAAGAGATTGGAGCTCAAAAAGTTCTGCCCAAAATGTGGCAAGATGACGCTCCATAAAGAAACAAAATAGAAAGTAGGCAAGGCGATGTCTGAAGAGATGAAAGATAAGAAAGCTGCGAAGTCTGAAAAGCAGCAGGCTAAGGAAGCTAAGAAATTAGCCAAGAAGAATAAACCAGCAAAAGACCATTGGTTTACAATCAGCGGTATTACAAAAGAAGCAAAGCGTGTTCGTTGGCCACATTGGACTAACCAAGGTAGCGAAGAAGGAACACTACAAAATACTGCTGAAGTATTAGCATTCACAATATTCTTTGCACTATTCTTTGTGTTGTGTGATTTAGGTGTTGCATATCTAATGAAAGTTTTCGGGATTGGAGCGTAACAATATATGACAACAAATGAGAAGGCAGTAATTTCTGCAATTGATGATGAACATGAAACTAGATGGTATGTTGTAAATACATACGCTGGTCATGAAAACAGAGTTAAGGAAAATCTTGAGAAGCGTGTTGAAACAATGGGCATTCAGGATTCCTTATTCCGTATTGTAGTCGCAGAAGAAACAGAGACTGTTATTGGCAAGGATGGAAAACCAAAGGATGTTAAGACAAACGTATTCCCAGGTTACCTCTTCGTTGAAATGAAGATGACAGATGAAGCTTGGTACGTTGTACGTAATACTCCAGGTGTTACAGGATTTATCGGTTCCTCTGGTGGTGGTGCAAAGCCATTCCCAGTTGCACCAGATGAAATGGAAGCTATCTTACGCCGTATTGGTCAAAGTGATAAGAAGATTTCAATTAATTTCGAGATTGGTGATACAGTGAAAATTCTTGCTGGTCCATTCAGTGGAATGGAAGGAAGAGTTGCGTCATTGAATGATCAGACACAGACGGCTAATGTATTAATTATGTTGTTCGGTCGTGAAACACCAACTGATATCAACTATGGTGATTTAGAAAAAGTAGAATTGTTCTAGGAGGTTGACATGACAGTAGAATTAACAAAAATCCTAACAAGTTATGCGATTTTCGCGGTAATTTGGTATGTCCTACAGACCTTCGGATATTTAAAAGTATTACGTAAGACACCTGAAAATAAGCTTCTTGCATTTGTTCCAGTATTACGTGAACTTGTGATGTTCAAACTAGTTTGGAAATCTAAGTATGCTGGAATTATCTGGTTTGTATGTGCACTCGGTGGTCTAGCATTATTCTTGGCTGCTGCTAATACAGGTATACAGATTATTGGATGGCTTGGTCTTGTGATGATGATTATATCAATCGCAATTCATATCAAGCGATCTGGAAAGCAAGCAAAAGCATTCAACATCAGTGGTGGTATTACAACATTATTAATTTTCGCTAACCCAATCGGAAATATCGTAATCGGTATGGGGCAAGCTGAATACAAAGGTGCAAAATAGAGGGTGTAGGAAACTACACTCTTTCCTTTTAGGAGATATGCCATGAAAAAACAAAAGATGAGTTTGAAGCATTTAAAGAAATATCATAAAGAAAGTATTCTTGCGCCCTTATTTAAATTATTAGAGGCGTTAATGGATTTAACAGTTCCATTAGTGATTGCTCAAATCATCAAAAATGGAATTGGGCAGAATGATATGGGTTTTGTCTTGAAGATGTTTGGACTTTTGTTGTTGCTTGCGGTATTAGGGATGATATTCTCCTTTACTGCACAATGGTTTGCGGCTAAGGCAAGCACTGGGTATGCAACAGATTTAAGACAAGAATTATTCGATAACATTCAAGATTTAACGTATGCAGAACTAGACCAACTTGGAACGGATACATTAATCACACGTATGACAAGTGATGTATTACAGGTACAAACGGGATTAAATCTTGCTTTACGTCTATTACTGAGAAGTCCATTCATTGTATTTGGGGCAATGGTTGTCGCATTTACTATCGACGCAAAATCAGCACTTATCTTCGTGGTCACGATACCAGTTCTTGCAGTCGTTGTATTTACCATCATGTGGATTAGTATTCCACTTTATACAAAAGTACAGGGTGCATTAGATAAATTATTAGGAACATTACGTGAAAACTTATTGGGTGTCAGAGTTATTCGTGCATTCCGCAAGGAAGATGCGGAGATTCAACAATTTAATCAAGAGAATGATATCTTAACAAAGTATAACGAACATGTAGGTCGCTTATCCGCATTAATGAATCCACTCACATACATTTTGATTAATGTGGCTATTATTACATTAATTTATGTGGGTGCAATCCGTGTTGATGGTGGCGTCATTGCACAAGCCGATATTGTTGCGTTATACAACTTAATGGCACTGATTATTGTAGAACTCATTAAACTATCATCTCTTATCATCACAATAAATAAATCGCTTGCATGTCTTGAACGTATTGAAGCAGTGCTTGTGGTAAAGCGTCAGATGGTCTATCAGATAGAACCTGTAAAAGAAGATGATAGTGCTCCAGCGGTTGTTTTTGATCAAGTATCCTTTTCTTATCCACATGCAGGTGCAGATGCAATATCGAATATTAGTTTTGAGGTAAATCGCGGTGAGACGGTTGGTATTATTGGTGGAACTGGCTGTGGTAAATCAACAGTTGTACAACTGATACCACGTTTCTATGATGTACAAAGTGGAAAAGTATGCGTGAATGGTGTAAATGTAAAAGACTATCCACAGGGCGAACTTGTGGCAAAAGTTGGAATGATTCCTCAGAAGGCAGTTCTATTTGAAGGAACAATTCGAGAGAATATGCAGTTGGGGAAAGAAGATGCGACAGATGAGGAAATCTGGCATGCATTAGAAATCGCACAGGCATCAGATGTAGTGAGAAGTAAGAATGGATTAGATGCGATGATTGAACAAAATGGTCGTAACTTATCTGGTGGGCAGAAACAACGTCTTACAATTGCACGTGCATTATTAAGGAATCCTGAAATATTAATCATGGATGATTCCGCAAGTGCTTTGGACTTTGCGACAGATTTAAAGTTGCGACGTGCAATTCAAAATTTAGGAAACCAAATGACAGTTTTCATCGTTTCACAGCGTGCTTCGACAGTGCGTGCAGCGAATCAGATATTAGTATTAGATGATGGCAATCTAGTTGGAAAAGGAACGCATGATGAACTGATGGAAAATTGTAAGGTTTATCAGGAAATCTATTACTCTCAATTTCCAGAAGAAAAACCTCAGGAGGTGATGGCATGAAAAAGGGCACATCATTCCAGACCTTAGGGAAAGTTTTAAAGTTTATTGGGAAGTATAAAGTTTTACTCGCATTTAGTATTAGTTTATCTATTGTGGCGGCGATATTACAGTTGTATGTACCAATCTTGTTTGGTGACGCAATCGATACAGTTATCAAACAAGGAGAGGTACACTATTCACAACTTCTTTCAGTTTTAATCAATATTGGAATCTGTATTACGATTGCATCAATTAGTCTTTGGGTTATGAATCTAATCAACAATCGTTTAACATATCAGACGGTTAAAGAGATTCGTGCAAAGGCAATGCGACACCTTCAACATATTCCACTCTCTTATCTAGATGTACATAGTACAGGGGATATTGTTCAGAGTGTTATTGCGGATGTGGACCAATTGTCGGATGGATTATTGTTGGGATTTACGCAGCTGTTTACAGGTGTAGTGACAATTGTTGCGACGTTAGTATTTATGTTATCAAAGAATGTACTTATTACATGTTGTGTGATTGTGTTAACGCCAGTTAGTTTCTTCGTGGCAAGATTTATCTCGACACGTTCGTATCGTTTGTTTCAAAGACAGACAAGTATACGTGGAAAACAGACTGCATTCATTAATGAAATGATTGGTAGCGAGAAGGTTGTAAAAGCATTTGGCTATGAGAAGCGTGCTTCAACACGTTTTGAAAAGATGAATAAAGAACTACAAGAATATAGTCAAAATGCACTATTTATTAGTTCTCTTACAAATCCATCTACACGCGCAGTCAATAATGTGATTTATGCAATTGTGGCAGTGCTTGGCTCTTACAGTATTATGAAGGGTAATTTAACGGTTGGCGGACTAACGGTGCTACTATCATATGCCAATCAATATATGAAGCCATTCAATGATATTAGTTCTGTAGTGACAGAGCTACAGAATGCGATGGCTTGCGCAGATCGTGTATTTACTTTGATTGAGGCTCCAACTGAAAGTGTAGATCCAAAACTAAATTTGGTTGAAAAGGAAGGTACAATTGATATTCAAAATGTATTCTTCTCTTATCTACCAGACCAAAAGCTGATTGAAAATTTTAACTTTAGCGCTAAAGCTGGCACGACAACTGCTATCGTAGGACCGACAGGTTGTGGTAAAACGACTTTTATCAACTTATTAATGAGATTTTATGACGCAAATCAAGGCGCAATTATGATTGACGACCAGAACATCTATGAAGTAAGCCGCAAATCAATTCGCAAGAACTTTGGTATGGTTCTACAGGATACATGGTTAAAGAATGCAAGTATTCGTGATAACATCGCTTTTGGTGTTGAGAACGCTAGTGATGAAGAAATTATCGAAGCCGCAAAGGAAGCGCATAGTTGGGAATTTATTCGTCGTATGCCACATGGATTAGATACAATCGTTACAGATGATAGTTTAAGCCAAGGACAGAAACAGTTACTTTGTATTACCAGAGTATTATTGAGCAAACCTAACATGTTAATCCTTGATGAAGCGACTTCTTCTATCGATACACGTACGGAGCTTGAGATTCAAGAAGCTTTTAACAATCTTATGAAGGGACGAACTAGTTTTGTCGTTGCGCATCGCTTATCAACGATTCGAAACGCTGACCAAATTATTGTCATGAATGCTGGTAGAATTATTGAACAGGGCAATCATGATACATTGATGGCACAAAATGGCTTCTATAGTCAGTTATATAACTCCCAATTTGTGACGACAAATGAATAAAACCACTTGGAATTAGTGTAAATAGGCTAGGTTAGCATCTTTTATCTTGACGCAAAACCTATATTAGCCTATTATATAAAGGCACTTTTAGTGCGCTCATGCGTGGGAGGATAGCAATGTCCGCTGACCACTGCATGTGGATTCTAATATAAGGAGGAAAACCACATGGCAAAGAAAATTGCAAAAGTAGCTAAGCTACAATTCCCTGCTGGTGGAGCTAAACCAGGACCAGCTCTAGCATCTGCAGGTATCAACATGCCTAAATTCTGTACAGAATTTAACGACAAAACTAAGGACCGTCACGGTGACATCGTTCCTGTAATCATTACAGCTTACGAAGATAAGTCATTTGACTTCGTCATCAAGACAACTCCAGCTGCTATCTTATTAAAGAAGGCTGCTGGTATCAACAAGGCTTCTGGAACACCAAAGACAGTTAAAGCCGGTAAGATTACAATGGCTCAGTTAAGAGAAATCGCTGAGTATAAGATGCCTGACCTCAACGCTAATGACGTTGAAGCCGCAATGAACATCATTGCTGGTACAGCACGTAACATGGGTATCGTAATAGAAGGCGAGGCTAAGTAACAATGGCAGGAAAGAAGTACAGAGCAGCGTTAGAACAAGTAGATAGCGCTAAACTTTATGATTACAAGGAAGCGATTGCTTTAGCTAAGAAGATCAGTACAACTAAGTTTGATTCTTCAATGGAAGCTAGCTTCGTATTAAACGTTGACCCACGTCAGGCTGAACAGAACATTCGTGGCGCAATGGTATTACCACACGGTACAGGTAAGACACAGCGTGTATTAGTAATTACACAGGGTGCTAAGGAAGAAGAAGCTAAGGCAGCAGGTGCTGACTTCGTTGGTGGCGTTGATATGATTCAACAGATCCAAGGTGGCTGGTTCGACTTTGACATCATCGTAGCTACTCCAGACATGATGGGTCAGTTAGGTAAGTTAGGTAAGCTTTTAGGTCCTAAGGGATTAATGCCAAACCCTAAGACAGGTACAGTAACAATGGACGTTGCTAAGGCAATCGACGAAATTAAGAAGGGTAAGGTAGAATACCGTGTAGACAAGGATGGAAACATCAACGTATTATTCGGTAAGGTATCTTTCACTGAAGAAGCTCTTGTTGAAAACTTCAAGGCTTTATATGACCGTATCTTAAAGGCTAGACCTGTAACAGTTAAGGGTACATACCTCAAGGGTGTAACAGTATCCACAACTATGGGTCCTGGTATCAAAGTTACAGTTGAATAAGTAATTTAAAAACTCACAGCAATGTGAGTTTTTTGTTTAAACAATATGTAGATAAAGTTTTTAGTACCAAATATCTCTAAAAGGAGATGCGCTTTAAAGTATCATATATTACAAGGAATTGGATAAGGATAATTTAGTATATAAAGATAATATATATGGTTTAGAATACTATTGTAAATATAAAGTTTATTAAATAAAATAATAGCAAGATTATCCATACAACGTCTATTCATATGTTGTGATTATCTACATATTTTGCGGCCTAACTTATATTGAAGGGAGATATATGGGTTATGAATAAAAAGAAAAAGTTAATTATCGTTTTACTTCTATTGGCATTAATCGGTGCAATAATCTTCGCTGTTAAGTCTTGCCGCTCTAAGACAGTTGAACAGTCTAAGACCACTGAAACTGCTAAAAATGACAATACTACTAAGGAAGACAAGTCTGATAAGAAGGAAGAAGTAAAGGCTGATGATAAGAAGGCTGAAACTAAGGAAGAGCCGACACCAACTCCTACTGAAACAACTACTCCAGTTGCTCCTGAGAATGATGTTCCTACTAATACTGAAACAAACACTTATAGTCAGCCGACACCTACACCATGTGTGCCTACTTATACAACAGTTACTCACCCAGAGGTAGGCCATTATGAGCAACGTGAGGTTGTGCCTGAACATATCCGTGGTATTTATGAAGATAAATTTGTGGGTAATCAGACGGGTCGTGTTTATGACAGCCAAGCTGAATGTGAGAGTCAAGGTGAAGGTTGTTCCGTCAAAAAAGTTCAGGTTGGTGCAGAGTATGTTCCTGCACAGTATGACAGTGTATGGGTTGTAGACCAGCAAGCATGGACTGAAACGGTAGCATCTGGTTGCTAAAACCAATTATGTACAGTAACAACAAAAAACTATCAAATTTTCGTATATATGCAAGTTAAAATATAGTTGTAAACTTTAATTCTAGATGACCTCTATTGCTATTTTAATCTCAACAGAAGATTGTAGAATAGAGGTTTTTAATATGTAAAGTTGAAAAGAGTACAATCATTTTTGCACAAAAATAGATGGTATTCTTAAAGTAAGAAATATTTAGATTATAATCCTTGCTTGAAGAATTTACGGAATGCGGATACCTCTTCCATAGATTGTGTTACGGAAACACAGTACTTTGCACGTTCACCAATTCCTGGTTCGTAAGTAATTGGTTCAAGTTGGAAGGATGCTGAAGGACTTTCCGCAATGCAGTAGCCCATAGATGTACGTATTGATGAACCGTTTTCTTTGTTAAAGAATACTGGATGTTCATATGTTGAAAGAGATGGATCAACATAAATAACAACCACTTCGCCTGGTTTGTATCCAACGATGAAATTGTAATGATGAGTAACTGACGCAATTACAGCGTTGTGATAATTTTCGGAATGACAATATACCAGTTGATAATCATCACCATTTGGAACTGCTTCGTTAAAGATTTCGCGCATACGAGCCTTATTTTTGATGTTGTCTTCGTCGGATGCACCTGTGAGTGCTTTTTTGATTAAATTAATGATGTTCATAGTTGGCCTCCTTAAGTATTAGTTCTAAGAAAAATTATATGGTTAAATTGCACTTAACTCAATATTGGGATGATAATTTTGAATACAGAAAACATGATAAAATAGAAGTGAAGTAGAGGTGATACTATGTTAGATCATGCAAGACTCAGTCGTGTTATTGATAAGATGACAACAGATTGCGTATTAATTACGGATCCTCTTTCCATTGCATATCTTTGTGGGAAGAAAATAGAACCAGGAGAAAGATTTCTTGGATTATTAATTGGAAAGAAAATCGAACCAGTTTTAATTTTGAATCAATTATTCCGTTTTTCTGAAGAGATTGGCGTAAGAGTAGAGTATTATAAAGATACAGATAGAATTACAACGATCATTTCAAAGTTTATCGATAAAAATAGTAGCTTAGGTGTAGATAAGATTATGCCAGCTAGATTCCTAATTCCTATGATGGAAGAAAGGATAGCAGCTGAATTTAAACTTGGATCTTACGCAGTTGATCATACACGCGCTGTGAAAGATGCTCGTGAACAAGAACTTATGCGTGCAGCATCTCATATTAATGACTTAGCGATGGCAGAGTTTAAGAAACTTATACACGAAGGTGTAACAGAAGTAGAGGTTGCCTCACAAATGCTAGCTATATACCAAAGACTTGGCGCAAGTGGATATTCTTTTGAACCTATTGTTGCCTTTGGAAAGAATGCGGCAGACCCACACCATATGCCAGATGACACAGTATTACAGGAAGGTGATACAGTACTCTTCGACGTTGGTTGTGTGGTAAATGGCTATTGTTCAGATATGACAAGAACCTTCTTCTATAAGAAGTATCCAACTGCAGAACAAATAGAAGTCTATAACCTTGTTCGCAAGGCTAATGAACGTGCAGAAAGTTATTGTAAACCAGGTGTAAGACTATGTGACATTGATGCGATAGCTCGTAATATCATCACAGATGGTGGTTATGGTGAAGACTTTACACATCGACTTGGGCATTTCATTGGTACAGAAACACATGAATATGGAGATGTATCACAAGCATTTACCGATTTAACGGTAGAAGGGAATATCTTCTCGATTGAACCGGGTATCTATCATCCAAGTATCTTAGGTTGTCGTATTGAAGACTTGGTTTTGATTACAAAGGACGGCTGTGAAGTGTTAAATCATTATCCACATGACATAGAAGTTATTGAATAAAGTCATAAAGGAGGAATATCCATTGATTAAGAATATGAAAAAGAGCAGAATAGTAATTCTATCAATTATCGGAATCATCGTGATTTCCCTGGGAATATTAAGTTGGAACAAGCCAGGTAAGAAGGCAGGAGAAGATGTGACGAAGTATGATTATGTTGCAAGTTTCTATTCCATTCATCAAAATGGAAAGATGCATCCACAAACGAAGATAGTTTTTGCAAGTAGTGATAAGGAACAACTAGAATTCAGCGATAAAGTATATACTGCAGGTAAACTATTCCAAGAAGGAAATACAATCCTAGCATATTCTTTCAGTGGGAATAAATCACTACTCTTTGAATCTACAGCAGGATATTCTACATTCTCTATATCTAAGGGAATATTAGATTCAACCATCTATACAGTACAGCTTGCTCTCAATGGAACAAATGGCAGAATTGAAGTGATTAACATTGATGATGGATCAGTAGGCGAAATACGGGATATGATCCAATACACAAGTCCAGATCATAAAGTAACCATATCGCCAGTTAATCATTCGTCGATTTATCGTGCGGTTGAAATTGGTACAAGAATCTACTTTGTAGGATATGATATGGTTCAAGATCAATATGAATTGTCTTATCTCGATGAAGAGACAAATGAACTTCATTATGTAGATAACTGGCGTTATACTTCTGTTGAGTTTGAAGAATTCCTATATGTAAATGGAAAAATTGTGACTATAGAAAATCCTTATAATAGTCGCTTTATGAAGAATATTACATTACCAGAGACAGCTAGCTTAACAAGTATGGATCCTAATACCTTAGATGCAAAGAACGTTTCACTAGATACAAAGAGAATTATTTCTGCATATGCGTATAATGACCATATTCGTTTAGTAACGGCTGATAATCATCTACTAGAATATACAACGGATTTAGAATTAGTATCCGATAAGGACTTATCGGGAACTGATTTTGCGAACCTATTTACAAATACAGATTATAAGTTGCATGGAATTCGGTATTTAGGAAATAAGGCAGCCGCAATTGTAACACCAAATACGGAAACAACAACTGAATTAGGAAAGATCCTAGAATTTGATGCGGATACATTAACTCTGCAAAAGAGTATTACAATTCCTCTATCAGAAAATACAGGTTGGAAAACAGATTTTGTGGATTTATTGATCATTGAAAAATAGAAAATTATATAACAATTGATAACTGATAGAGTGATTGCATAGTTTTTACACATGGGGGGAATGACCATGAAGAAAATGTGTAGAATCTTGGCATGTGTAGGCACGCTATTTCTTACAGCATGCATAGCCTCAAACAACCGTAGTACACAAACAACATCTACATCCGTTACAGAACAAAAGAAAGAAACTCCTGAGCCAAAGGAAACAGTTTCTCCAGAGGTAACAGAAGCACTCCATGCATACAATGAATTGTTAGATAACATTGATGTATATGATTTTGGTATGGGTGATACAGTCTCGGATGATGTAATGTATGGCATTGTGTATCTGAATCATGAGATCCCACAGTTGATTGTGGAAAAGTTCTATCATGCTCAATTTATTGGAGTGGCCAAGATTTTTGGATATGATCCAAAAACCCAAACATGCATTGCCTCGGATGCCGTTTTCCAGACAGATAATCCGTCTGAATTGAAATCGAGTACATCCGAAACATATGGATGGTTTACACTTTTACAGGATCACAAAGGGCTGGTCTATGTAGATAATAAGCGTAGCACTCATGAAATTGTGAGTATCAAATTGCTTGAGTGGAAAGATGAGATGCTTGTTGAAACGGAAATTTCGGAAATGGAATTCAATAGTCTTTCCAAAGGGGAGAAGCTCATTATGTACAGTATTAAGGATCGGAAGATATTAGAATAAACAATAAAAGTGTATCCTGAATTAACGGGATACACTTTCGTTTTGTTTTAACCACGATTGTAGTAATTGGATGTATTTATCAGTTGCTTCGGCGAAGACCATGTGACGACAGTTTGGAAATAGGTGCCATGTTGCATGTTTGATATTGTCATACATTGTCTTAGCAACAAGTGGAGTGCATAAGTCATTAGTTCCAGATATAATAAGAGTAGGAATATTGATTTGTTTTAATTCATCTGTTACTTCAAAACCTGCAAGGCTTCCGGTTGGTGTATATTCATTTGGTCCCCAACCATAGAGGTACGCTTCTTTGCCTCTCTTCTTTGGGCGTGTTAAGCAATCCGGTGCTTTACCACTCTCGTATACACCTGCACAATGTGCATGCATGAAGTGGGTATTTGCGGTGATGTAGTCTTCACTTTCATAATTACCTGTTTTTTCCGCAATCTCTATTGCACGTTGGTCAGTCTCAGACATGAAACGAATCATACGATGTTGTTCGCTTGCCCAAAGGGAGGCGGAAGATAGAGTGCTAGATAAAATGAGAGACTGTACACCAGTAGGGTTGTAATGTAATACATAGTCTAGCGCAAGCATACCACCCCAGGATTGACCTAAAAGATGAACCTTTGTTAAGTTTAGATGCTTGCGTAATGCGATTAACTCATTAACCCAAGTTTCTGGCTTCCAAAGTTCAGGATGACCCTCAACGTAGGAATTTCCACAACCAAGTTGATCATACATGACAAGACAATAATCATCACAAGCAAGTGAATCAAGTAGTTCGAAATAGTTATGTGTAGAACCAGGACCACCATGTAATAGAACTAAAGCAGGTTTAGTAATATCACCGACAATACGGTAGTAGGTTTGATAGTTTAAAAATGGCATGTAGCCTTCTGTAATTTTCATATGCATAGTATAACACGCTATAGATAATGAATTTCACATTTTTGCGGGAAACATATTGTCTGAAGGTTTTTTAGACAATACGTATAATTAGAATAGAGGGTTTATAGCATGGATAGACAGGATAGATTGCTTTTCTTATTGGTGAAGGAAAATGATCGCAGTAAATCAATTCGAGAAATTGCGAATCTTTTTGGTGTGACTGCTCGAACAATTCGTAATGATGTTGAAGCACTCAATGATGTACTTATGTGTAATGGGGCAAGAATCAAGATAGAACGTAAAGGTATTTCAATTGAAATCCAAGATAAAGAAAAGTTGGAGGATTATTTACAGTCCATTGAGTGTAATCGTGAAAGAGTTCTAACTACTCAGGATCGTATTCGTCAGATTATAGAAACCTTACTTACTTCTGATGAAAGTGTGCGCATGGATGATCTTGCGGATGTGATGTTTATCAGTCGTGCAACGTTAAAGAATGATATGAAGACAGTACGTAACATTCTTGCGGATTTTGGTATTGAGATAGACTATCGTGCATATCAAGGTATGCGTGCAATTGGTAGTGAACAGCAGTATCGTCTTTGTCTTACTAGAATTCAAATGGAAGAACCATTCTATACCCAGCAACTGCCAGAAAATAATCGATTAGATATCATTCATAAAATTATCACAGATAAAGTTGCGAAATACAATTTTATGATTTCGGATTTGTCACTAAATAATTTAACGTTCCATATCTATATCGCAATTCAACGCATCCTAGATGGCAAAGTGATTCATCTTGGTAAAGAAACAGAAAAGCAGATGGAAGATGATAGTGATCTTGCGATGACCAAAGCTATTATCCAGAATATTGAAAAAGAATTTAATGTGAAGTTTCCGGATAGTGAAGTGTATTACGTGCTAATGCATTTGACGAGTAAGAAGATTATCCGGCTTAATAATGGACAACAAAGTAGTTCTGTTGTGGATGAAGAAACATTTGAAATTGTTTTAGCAATGTTAGAAGCAGTCAATGAAACCTTCCGCATTGATTTGCGGTATGACTTTGAACTTGCAACATTATTATCTCTTCATGTCATACCGTTTAAAGTTAGATTACAGAATCACATCGCAAGTTATAATCCGCTAGCAAATCAGATTCGAGAGCATTTTGTGCTTGCATACTCAATGGCTACTGTTGCCTGTGGTGTATTAAAGAAAATGTATAACCGAAGTATCTGCAAAGATGAGATTGCGTACATTGCGTTACATTTTAATGTTGCGCTAGAAAAGAAACGTGAGAAGCAAACAAAAGAAAAGGTGTTAATTGTCTGTGGAAGTGGAAGGGCAAGTTCTGAGTTATTGCGTTATCAGATTGAAGAAAAGTTTGGAAAGAATCTAGTTGTTGTCGGAACAGCGAGTTTAAATACTTTGCATAATCAGAATCTTGATGGAATTGATTACATTCTGACAACTGTACCAATTGAAGAAAAATTAAATATACCAGTTATTGAAGTGAATGCTTTCCTGGGAAAGAGTGCAATTGAAAATGTTCATGCGATGATTCAGAAGACACGAGACTTACAAATCTTTAATTACTTCCGTGAGGATATGTTCTTTGGGGATTTAGCATATAACGATAAAGAGGAAGTTATCCATTTCTTATGCATGCAAGCACAGAAGAAAGTGGATATCTCAAATGACTTTGAGGAAGCTGTGCTTGAAAGAGAAAGTGTTGGAGCAACTGCATTTGGGAATATGGTTGCGATACCACACCCAATCCACCCAATGGGTAAGGAAAGCTTTGTTGAGATTGGTATCTTACAAAAACCAATCCAATGGGATAAGGATACCGTACAAATCATCTTCCTTTTATCTATGAAGGAGAAGGGCGATGATACCATGCCTGCATTCTATAAAGTACTCAGTCAGATTGTAAGTTCTGATGAATATACAAAGGAACTAATTCGTACACAAAGCTTTGATAAACTACATGAGATTGTTCTGAAGATTGAAGAAGAATCCGTATAATGAATTTCCATTTCTAAATTGAAAAAAGTGAACTGTTCTGTATGTTCTGCTAGATGGACAATATAGATACAGGCGAAAGGAGGAAAAAATGTTTGCAAAAGAATTAACGATTTTCACGGACAAAGTTTATCGTGACAAGTATGAAGCAATTGAAGAGATTGCACATTTACCAAATGAATTTGTAAATAATTACGATGAGTATGCTAAGGCTGTTATTGACCGTGAAAACGTAATCGCAACCTATATCGGTTATGGTATTGCAATCCCACATGCAATCTCGGCTGCGGTCAATCATGCATTTGTTATCTATGTAAAATTCTTGAATGGATGCGCATGGGCAAATGAAGATGGCGAAGACAGGGTAGATCACATGATGATGATTGGTGTACCTGCTGATAAAGGTTCTACGCAACATTTGAAGATTCTAGCAGAGCTCAGTAAGAATTTAATGCATGAAGATTTTCGTGAGAAATTCTTAAATACAAAGAGCCCTGATGAGTCTTACGAACTTTTGAAATCAATTGAAAAGGAGATGGAAGCATGAAACTAGTAGCAGTAAGTGCATGTACAGCGGGTATTGCGCATACGTACATGACACAAGAAGCAATCGAGCAGGAATGCAAGAAGAGAGGCATTGACTGCAAGGTTGAAACACAAGGTGGTATGGGTATCAATAATGAGTTGGAACAAGACGAAATCGATGCGGCTGATGTTGTTGTACTAGCAATCGCTATCGGCATCGAAGGCGATGAACGTTTTGAAGAAAAGCGTGACGCAGGTAAAGTTATCGAAGTTGATCCAACACAAGCAATCAAAGACATCAAGAAATTAATTGATAGAGCGGAGGCTTTGGCAAATGAGTGAGATGAATAATAAGTTGAAAGAAACTGGACGTAGTTTATTTAAAGCATTTAATACAGGTATCTCTTATTTCTTACCAGTTATTATCGCTGGTGGTATGTTATTCTCATTTACATTATTTACAGGTCATATTGAGAATGGTGCAATCATTCCAAGTAACCAATTCTGGAAAAATGTATATAGCTTAGGTATTGCGGGCTTCTCCATGATGGTTCCGGTTATCTGTGGATACATCGCATACGCTATTGCCGGTAAACCTGCATTAGCTCCAGGTTTGATTATGGGTTATGTTGCAAATAATCCTATCGGAAAAGATCAATTATCTACAGGATTTATTGGTGCGTTACTATTAGGCTTTATTGTAGGTTACTTCGTTAAGTGGATGAAGACTTGGAAGGTTATCGATTCCTTGAAACCAATGATGCCTACATTCTTTATTCCTCTATTAACAACATTTGTTATCGGTATTTTCTACATCTATGTATTAACAGGACCTATCAACGCATTTGTGCAAGTTATCGTTGATGTCATGAATGGCTTAAGTGGAACTAATGCAGTTCTATTAGGACTTGGTATTGGTTTACTTGCGGCTGCTGACTTTGGTGGACCATGTTCAAAGGCTGCTACAGCATTCACACTTGCATTAATGGCTGAAGGAATCTATGGACCTAACGGTGTATTCCGTATGTGCTGTGCAATTCCTCCACTTGGAATGGGTCTTGCGTCATTCATCTTAAGAAAGCATTATACAAAGGCAGATCGTTCTGTAGGTATCTCTGCATTCCTACTATCCTCAGGTGGTATTACAGAAGGTGCTTGGCCATTTGCAGGTAAGGATTTTAAGCATACTTGGATTGCATGTGCAATCGGTACAGCAATCGCTGGTGCATTAGGTATGGTACACGGTGTATCCTCTGTTGTTGCATTCGGTGGTATTGTTGCGATTACCGGTGTCATTGAAGGACAGGTTTGGTATGTGGTCGATATGTTAATTGGTGCACTTATCATCGTGGCAATCTTGGCAGTCACAAAGAAACCATTAACAGAAGAAGAATTAGCTGAAGGCAATAAATAATCAAAAAGCATAACCGCAATTATGCAATAAAGGATGTGATATAGGTCACATCCTTTAGTATTTTAAGTTTGGCTGGCATCTAGTTCATATAAATGAATTAGATGCTTCTTTGAAAATAGATATAAAAACACTTTAGATTCATTTAGCTCTAAAGTGTTTTGTGAATATCTGAAATAAACTCTAGGAATTAAAATCAAGATTCTTTCATTTCAGAATCAATTTTAGCCAGTGTATCTGAAAGTATCTCTTTTCTAAGCGAAGTTAGCCATGAAGAGAATTGTACAACATTAAAGGCATAGGTTTGATTAAGTTCATACTCATTCTCGGACCATGTATCAATCGGTGATTCATTATGCTGGATGACTGCTTCTAACTTATCTAAGGCTTTGTATATTTTAGACTCTAGGGTCTCTTGCTTGTCCATTTCACTATACAGTTCTGTCATTCGTGTAGAAATGTTTTCAGGGAGAGTATTTACCCATTGCAATAATAATGAATCTTCAATATTACGGTCATGATCTGTTTTGATAAACGTTGGAATATCACCGGTAAAACACTCGCCTAGATCATGAATTAAACACATACTGATTACTTTATCAATATCTGCATTAGGGAATTCATCCTTCAAAAGAAAGGCCATAAGGGAAATTCTCCAACTATGTTCTGCGACACTCTCGATTCGTCTCTTACTCGTTGTGCAGTGTCGTGGGGTATCTTTTAACCTCTCTGCGATATGTAGTATCTCTAAGTATTCTCTTGGGTTCATAGTAAGTCCTTCTTCTGAAATTTATATTGGTAAGTAAAATCTAGTAACTCAAAAAACATCATTCTTAGTATATACCATCATAGGTTTTGGTGTATATTTCTTTATCGGACAAGAGTTGAAACTTTAATGATAGTTTGCTAGAAAGACTATGGAAATAATAATGTAGATGGAACTTGACAATCTGAGAATGCGTGGTATCATATCATCGTTATCAAATACCACAGACAGTAACGGCGTATGCTTAATAAGGTTACCGAGGTAGATGAAAGTTCATATCAATGTACTTTTGCTCTCGCTGTCTGCGAGGGCTTTCTTTCTAAATGTGTATTCGATAACAGAGAATAGGAAGGTGAAGTATGAATCAGACTGTATTAGAGTCTAAGCAGGGTGTCGTTTCCGAAATTAAGGAAAAATTCACTAACTCTTCATCAACTATCGTTGCCGAGTACCGTGGCCTCTCAGTTGCTGAGGTTACAGAACTCCGTAGAGCATTACGTGCTGAAGGTGTTGAACTTAAGGTTTATAAGAACACTTTAGCTAGTAAGGCTGCTGACGATGCAGGATTTGGCGATCTTAAGGATTGCTTAACAGGTCCTAACGCATTGGCATTCGGTGGAGATGAAACTGGTGCTGCTCGTGTAATGGCTAAGTTTGCTAAGAAGCACAAGGCATTAGTTCTTAAGGGTGGTATTGTTGAAGGCAAGGTTGTTGACCTCAACACAGTAAATGAACTCTCTGCATTACCAAACAGAGAAGGCATGCTCAGCATGTTGCTATCTGTATTAAACGCTCCAGTATCTTCATTCGCACGTGCTGTGAATGCTGTTGCTGAAGCAAAGCCAGCTAACGGAGCTGCTCCGGTTGCTGAAGAAGTAAAAGAAGCTGCTGAGGCAGCTGCCTAAGAAAGAAATAGAAGAGGAGAAATTAATCCATGGCAAAGTTAACACAGGAAGATATCCTAGCATATCTTGATGAAGCTACAATTCTTGAACTAAATGAACTCGTAAAGGCTATTGAAGAGAAGTACGGCGTTTCTGCTGCTGCTCCAGTAGCAGTTGCTGCTGCTCCAACAGAAGCTGCTGCAGCTCCTACAACAGTTAATGTTGTATTAGCATCCGCTGGTGACTCTAAGGTAGGCGTTATTAAGGTTGTTCGTGAAATCACAGGTCTTGGACTTGTTGATGCTAAGAAGCTCGTTGATGGAGCTCCTGCAACAATCAAGGAAAACGTTGCTGCTGAAGAAGCTGAAGAACTCAAGAAGAAGCTCACAGATGCTGGTGCAACTGTTGAATTCAAGTAATCTAGAAAATAACAGAAAACACATGAAAAGCCGAATAATCAATTGTTCGGCTTTTCGGGTATTAGAAAGGAACGGTTAATGGCACATTATTTTACCGATAACCGAAATCTGGACGAGAACCGGAAGGAACATACTTTCCGGTTTTTAGACCGTTTATATATCTTTACGACTGACAACGGCGTCTTTTCAAAAACAGGTGTAGATTATGGAAGTTATGTCTTACTGAAAGCCATCAGCAAAGAAGTGCTCCATGGTAAGGTCTTGGATATGGGTTGTGGATATGGAACGCTAGGTATCATTACAAAATCACTATTTCCTAGCTGTGAAGTCACAATGGCAGATATTAATCCACGTGCTGTAGAACTAGCACAATTAAACTGTAGCTTGAACCAAGTAGAGTGTACTGCGCTTGTTTCGGATGGATATGCCGAAATCAAAGACCAATATCATTTTATTATTACTAATCCTCCGATTCGAACAGGAAAGAAAGTTATCTATAAAATGTTTGAAGATGCATATAGTCATCTAACAGTAGGTGGTTCTATCTATGCGGTTATCCGTAAACAACAAGGCGCAGAAAGTGCTAAGAAGAAGTTTGCGGAGATATTTGGAAATTGTGAGGTAATTTCTAAGGATCGAGGGTACTATATTTTGCAAAGTAGGAAGTTGACGGAATAAAAAAGTTGTTCTATTATAGTAAATTGCAAAAGAGTCGAATAGGGATGGGGTTATTCTACCCTTTTTCGACATTTCTGGCGGTGCAGGCGAAAGGATGGCGAACAAATGGAAAATAAGCAGACATACCACGTTGTGCATTATGGCAACAAGGCAACTCGTAGAGATTATTCTAAAGTTAGCAGTGGTCTAGATCTACCTGATTTAGTAGAAATTCAGACTGCAGCTTTTGACTGGTTTTTAAGAGACGGTATTAAAGAAGTATTTAACGATGTATATCCAATTTCAAACTATGCGGGTAACATTCGTTTGAAGTTCCTAGATTATGAATTCGGGGAACCAAAGTATTCAATTAGTGAATGCAAATACAGAGAAGTAAATTACAGCGCTCCTCTTAAGGGTAAGATGGAGTTAGAGGTTATGGATCCAGAAACTGGTGAAGTAATTACGAAGAATGAAGAGGTCTTCTTAGGAGACTTCCCTTTAATGACGCCAACAGGCACATTTATTATTAATGGTGCTGAGCGTATTATTGTATCTCAGATTGTTCGTTCTCCAGGTGCGTACTTTGATATTGAATCAGAAGAGCGCACAGGTCGCGATACATACAAATGTGAATTGATTCCAAGCCGTGGCACATGGTTGGAATTTATGAGTGATGATAAAAAAGCTGCACTTGGCCGTATATTAAACGTATCAATTGACCGCAGAAGAAAAGTATTAAGCTCAATCCTATTTAAGGCAATTGGTTTATCCTTGAACCTTGAACGTGGTGAAAATGCATTCGATACAACAAGCATGAAGAAGTTCTTAAAGGCATTAAACTTGCCTGTACATTCAGATGTTATCGTGCCAGAAGAAGAACGTGAATTCCAGAATGACTACATGTTATTGTATACAGCTATCTTCGGAAACTACGAAGAAGTTCGTAATACGCTTGCGGCAGATAAGACAAAGACTAAGAATGAAGCACTCTTAGCTGTCTATGAAAACCAGCGTGCTGATGAAATCGCAACAATTGATGGTGCGGTTACTTTAATGGACGCTAAGTTCTTCGACTATAGAAGATATGACTTAACAAAGGCAGGTCGTTATAAGGTTCATAAGAAGTTAAGTGTCTTAGACCGTATGGAAGGCCTATCTCTTGAAAAGGATTTGGTAAGTGCTGAAGGCAAGACTCTTGTAAAGAAGGGTGTTGTGATTGATAAGGAATTAAGAAATGAGTTACGTGCTGAAATTGATAAGGGTATTAATTGCCGTGCGTTACCATTTACACATACATTCTCTCACCCATCGACAGCAGTGATGGATACATCTTGGAAGAATAGCTTAGTAGGACGTATCTTAGCAGTTGATTTAGATGGTAAGACAGAACGTACAACATTAGAAATGGGTACAGTTCTAACAGAAGAAGATGTAAAGGCTATCGCTAAGGAATTTAAGCAGGTAACTGTTTACTCTGGTATTATCGCTTCCCCTGTTAAGGTAACAAACGATAATGTGAATGCAGTTCTTGACTACGGTTCCCGTATGTTTGAAATCGGTCGTGTTACATTAAACGGTGAAGATTTAACAAACGCTGATGGTGAAGTAATGTGTCCAACATACTTACCAGATGTTGAAGTGACTAAGCTTTCTACAGCTGATCAAGAAACAATCGTAGCTGAGGCTACAAACCATTCAGGTGAAGTAACTATCTGGTTAGTAGGTGCTTGTGTACAGGAAGTAACTGTAATGCAGGAAGATCACCCAGTGAACTTGATTGGTATCGATCCATTAAATGACAGACACACTATCACAATGAGTGATATGTATGCTCTGTATAACTATGAACTCACAATGTTTGATGGTGTAGGTTCTCAAGATGATATTGATATGCTTGGCAACCGTCGTATCCGTACAGTTGGCGAATTAATTCAGAACCAATTCCGTATTGGTTTATCACGTATGGAGCGTGTTGTTAAGGAAAGAATGTCTATCGCAGATACAGCAAACTTAACACCTAAGCAGTTAACAAATATTCGTCCATTAACAGCTGCGATTAAGGAGTTCTTCTCTTCATCTCAGTTATCTCAGTTTATGGATCAGGAAAATCCACTTGCGGAGTTATCTAATAAGCGTCGTATTTCTGCGTTAGGACCTGGTGGTCTTACACGTGAACGTGCAGGCTTCGAAGTGCGTGATATTCACAACTCTCACTATGGACGTATCTGTCCAATTGAGACACCTGAAGGACCAAACATCGGTTTGATTTCTTACCTTACAACTTATGCGAAGGTAAATGAATATGGCTTCATCGAAACTCCATACCGTAAGGTTGTAGATGGCAAGGTTACTGACGAAATCAAGTACATGCCAGCGGATGAAGAAAATGATCACGTAATTGCACAGGCAAACGAAATTAAGGATGGACACCTTGTGGGTGATAAGATTATCGCTCGTATCAAGGGTGAAACTGTGATGGTTGACCGTAGCCAAGTCGACTACGCCGACGTATCTCCACGTCAGATTGTTTCTGTAGCGACTGCGTGCGTTCCATTCTTGGAAAATGATGACTGTACTCGTGCCCTCATGGGTGCCAACATGCAGCGTCAGGCGGTACCTCTTATGAATCCACATAGTCCATTTGTTGGTACAGGTATGGAACACGTGATTGCGCGTGACTCAGGTTCTGCTTGTGTTGCGACTGGTCCAGGTGTTGTTACATATGTTGACGCAACAAAGGTTGTTGTGGCAGAAGATAACGGTAATGAGAAGACATATGAATTGACAAAGTATCGTCGTTCTAACGCTTCTACTTGCTTAAATCAAAGACCTATCGTTTGGAATGGTGAACGTGTTGAACGTGGCACTATCTTAGCGGATGGTCCAGCGATGGAAAATGGTGAACTTGCTTTAGGTCAAAACGTTACAATCGCGTTTATGACATGGCATGGTTATAACTATGAAGATGCGATTATCATGTCTGAAAAGATGCAATCGCAGGATTACTACACATCTGTACATATTGAAGAATATGACATTGAATGCCGTGAAACGAAGTTAGGTCCAGAAGAGATTACTCGTGATATTCCTAACGTCGCTGAAAGTGCATGCCGCAACCTTGATGGTCGTGGTATCGTCATGGTCGGTGCAGAAGTGAAGGAAGGAGATATCCTTGTTGGTAAGGTTACTCCTAAGGGTCAAACAGACCAAACTCCGGAAGAGAAGTTATTGATGGCAATCTTCGGTGAGAAGTCACGTGAAGTGCGTGATAACTCCCTCAAGGTTCCACATGGTGGTGCTGGTATCGTTCACAGTATCCGCGTATTCAAGCGTAAGGAAGACCATGAACTTCCACCAGGAGTAAATGAAGTTGTTAAGGTTTATATCGTTCAGAAGCGTAAGATTTCTGAGGGTGATAAGATGGCTGGACGTCACGGTAACAAGGGTGTCATCTCTCGTATCAACCCAGTTGAAGATATGCCATATATGTCAGATGGTACTCCTATCGACATTATGTTAAACCCATTCGGTGTACCATCTCGTATGAACATCGGACAGGTATTAGAAGTACATCTTGGTTTCGCTGCGAAGCAGTTAGGTGTGAAGTTTGCGACTCCAGTATTTGACGGTGTATCCAACACAGACTTACGTGAAATCATGAAGGAATCCAACTCTTCACCAGATGGTAAGTATGTTCTATATGATGGACGTACAGGTGAAGCGTATGATGACCGTATCTCTGTTGGTGTCATGTATATGATTAAGCTTGCACACATGGTTGACGATAAGTTACATGCTCGTGCAACTGGTCCATACTCACTTGTTACACAACAGCCATTAGGTGGTAAGGCACAGAATGGTGGTCAGAGATTTGGTGAGATGGAAGTTTGGGCTCTTGAAGCATATGGTGCATCTCATGTATTACAAGAAATCTTGACTGTGAAGTCGGATGATATTACTGGACGTACAAAGACATACGAAGCAATTGTGAAGGGTAAGGATATGCCAGAAGCTGGTATTCCTGAGTCATTCCGTGTATTAGTACACGAGTTACAAGCTCTTGCGATTGACGTACGTATGATGGATGACGCTGGTAACGAGATGGATCTCAAGCAGATGGAACAGGAAGAACTCAAGGAAGAAACAGCACTTGATTTCAACCCATCCACACTTGTAAATGATGCGGAATCAAACGAAAATCTAACAATCAAAGATGAATTAGATGAAGAAATTCCTGAGGCAGCGACCGTAGGGTTCGATGACTTCGGGGAAGAAGATCAATAAGGAGGATGCTTAGATGAATATTAATAACTTTACAGCGATTAAAGTCGGTCTGGCATCACCAGAAAAAATCCTTGCTTGGTCATATGGCGAAGTTAAGAAGCCAGAAACAATCAACTATCGTTCTCAGAAGCCTGAGCGTGATGGTTTATTCTGCGAACGCATTTTCGGTCCTACTAAGGACTGGGAGTGCGCTTGCGGAAAGTTCAAGAAGATTCGTTATCAAGGCGTAGTCTGCGACCGTTGTGGTGTTGAAATCACAAAGGCTAGCGTTCGTCGTGAACGTATGGGTCATATTGAACTCGCTGCTCCAGTAGCACATATTTGGTATTTACGTGGAATTCCTTCCCGTATGGCACTTCTATTAAACGTAGCGCCTAAGTCATTAGAAGAAGTTGTATACTTCGTATCTTGGATTGTAACTGACCCAGGTGATACAAAGCTTGAATACAAACAGATTCTTTCTGAGAAGGAATACCGTGAAAATAACGCTATCTATGGTGCTGGTAGCTTTGTTGCACAAACAGGTGCAGAAGCTATTAAGACATTGCTTGAACAATGTGATATTGAAGCTGAATATACAGCAATTATGTCTGAACTTGAAAAGTCTACAGGTGATAAGCGTAAGAAGTTAATCAAGCGTTTGGAAACAGTAGAAGCTTTCCGTAGTTCAGACAACAAGCCAGAATGGATGGTATTAACTGTATTACCAGTTATCCCACCAGATCTTCGTCCAATGTTGCAGTTGGATGGTGGTCGTTTTGCGACTTCTGACTTAAACGACTTATACCGTCGTGTTATTACTCGTAACAACCGTTTAAAGAAGTTACTTGAACTTGGAACTCCTGCAATTATCGTTCAAAACGAAAAGCGTATGTTACAGGAAGCTGTCGATGCGTTAATTGATAACGGTCGTCGTTCTAAGGCAATTACAGGTGCTGGTGGACGTGCACTCAAGTCTCTATCTCACTCCTTAAAGGGTAAGCAGGGACGTTTCCGTCAGAACTTATTAGGTAAGCGTGTCGACTTCTCAGGTCGTTCTGTTATCGCAATTGGACCATACCTCAAGATGTGGCAGTGCGGATTACCTAAGGAAATGGCAATTAACTTATACAAGCCATTTGTTATTAACGAATTAGTAAACTTACAGATTGCATCTAACCCTAAGACAGCTGAGAAGTTAATTGGTCGTCAAGACCCACGTGTTTGGGATGTTGTGGAAAAGGTAATTGCGAACCACCCAGTATTCTTAAACCGTGCACCTACACTTCACCGTTTAGGTATTCAGGCATTCTTCCCACGCTTAGTTGAAGGTCGTGCAATTCGTGTACACCCGTTAGTATGTCCTGCGTTCAATGCGGACTTCGATGGTGACCAGATGGCTGTCCATCTCCCATTAAGTGAGATGGCAAGAGCTGAAACTGAAGTCTTGATGTTAGGTTCTAACAATATCTTAGGTCCTAAGGATGGTAAGCCTATCGTTACACCTGGACAGGACTTAGTATTAGGTAACTTCTACTTGAACATGGAAGAAACAGCTGAAGAGTTCAAGAAGAAGGCAGATGCTCTAGAACAGCTTGGTGAAAAGACTGAAGCAGCAAGATGGAGAAGATACAGTGAGAATGAAGGACACGTATTCAAGGATGTCAATGAAGTAATGATGGCATACCAGACAGGTGTTGTTCACTTACATAACCGTATCGCCCTTCCTGCAAGAGCAGTTAACAAGACAGGCTTTACAGAAGAACAAAATAACAAATACTTATTAACAACAGTTGGTAAGATTATCTTTAATGGTGTATTCCCTGCAGATTTCCCATACCTCAATGAGGTAACTCCAGAAAATCTAAAGGCAACACCAGATTCAGAGTTTGTTCCACTAGGTACAGATATCAAGAAGGAATTTGCTAGCCGTAAGGTAGCATCTGAATTCAAGAAGAAGGACTTAGGAAACTTGATTGCGGCTGTCTTTGATCACTACAAGACAAACGGCACATCAGACATCTTGGATAGCTTGAAGGATATGGGATACCTCTATTCAACATTAGCAGGTATGACTGTAGCCCTCAGCGATATCTCTGTAGCACCTAACAAGGAAGCATTAGTAGCGGCAGGTCGTGAAAAGGCTGAACAGTTCAATATGTTACGTGACAGAGGTCTATTAACACCTCAGGAATGGGAGGCAAAGTTCTCCTCACTCTGGAATGATGTTAAGAACGATGTTGGTAACAACTTGATGGAATCCATGGCGCGTATGAACCCAATCAACATGATGGCGGTATCTGGTGCCCGTGGTAACAAGAACCACTTTACACAGTTAGCTGGTATGCGTGGATTGATGGCTCGTCCTACACAGTCTAAGTCCCGTAAGGAATACCAACCATCTATTATCGAAGTTCCAATTTACTCATGTTTCCGTGAAGGTATGAGCGTATCAGAGTTCTTTATTTCCACTCACGGTGTACGTAAGGGATTGACAGATACAGCCTTAAAGACTGCTGAATCTGGATACTTAACACGTCGTCTTGTCGATGTTGCTCAAGAAGTAATTATCGGTGAAGAAGACTGTGGAACAGAACGCGGATATCTTGTTAAGAACATCTATGAAGATAAGATTCTACGTCCAGATGAAAAGCCAGTATTAATTGAAGGCTTATTCGATCGTATCGTTGGACGCTACACACAAAAGCCAATCTTAGATCCTAAGACAGGCGAAGTGATTGTTGAAGGTGATACATTAGTAGATGAAGACTTAGCACAGAAGGTTGTTGCGGCTGGTGTTGAAGAAGTTTATGTCCGTAACGTATTCACATGTGAATCTACAAATGGTATCTGCCGTAAGTGTTATGGACGTAACATGGCTACAGGTAACCTCGTTGAAGAAGGCGAAGCTATCGGTATCATGGCCGCTCAGGCGATCGGTGAACCTGGTACACAGCTAACCATGCGTAACTTCCACACTGGTGGTGTTGCGACACAGAACGGTGATATTACACAGGGTCTTCCTCGTGTAGAAGAATTATTCGAAGCACGTGCACCTAAGGGATTAGCTGTCATCTCTAAGATTGATGGTGAAATCACTGATGTACATGACAATGAAAACAAGACAGGTACAGTTATTGTTGTATCTAATGAAAATGAATCTATCGAACACAAGTGCGACTTAACACAGGTGAAGCGTCAGAACTTAAATATCGGCGATCATGTATCTGCTGGTGATAAGTTAACTGAAGGTCCAATCGCTCCTAAGGAACTGTTGGAAGTAGCTGGTGTAAGAGCTGTTCAGGAATATATCTTGAAGGAAGTAAAGAAGGTTTACTCTTCACAGTCCATCGATATTTCTGATAAGCACTTGGAAGTAATGATCAAGCAGATGTTAAAGAAAGTCATCGTTATCGAAGGCAATGATTCTGGCTTAAGTGCTGGACAGACATTGTCACTCGCTAACATGAATGCAATTAATGAAGATTTATTGTTCGATGGAAAGAAACCAGCGAAGTTTGGTCCATTACTCTTAGGTATCTCCAAGTCAGCTGTTGAAACAGATTCATTCTTATCTGCTGCATCCTTCCAGGAAACAACAAGAGTTCTTACAGAAGCTGCAGTTAGAGGTAAGGTTGATAAACTTGAAGGTCTTAAGGAAAATGTTATCATCGGTAAACTTATTCCAGCCGGAACAGGTAGAAACTTTGACCGTGAAACATCACGTCGTATTGAAGAACGTGCGATGGAACTCAAGGAAATTCGTGAAGAAAAAGCTAGAGAACTCGCAGAAGCAACTGCAAACAGATTGCCTGATGAGATTCTTGGAAGCAACGCAGATGTGCATGTAAGTAGTGCAGAATCCGCTCTTGCTCTAGCTGAACGTATGAAGTCAGAACATAACTTTGATTTCTAATGAATGCATGAAATGAAGCAGTCTGGAAACAGGCTGCTTTTTCTATGCAGACATGGAAAAATCTTGAAAAAAATGATAAAAAAACATTGACATGAAGTCGGATACTTGGTATATTAATACAGCACTCTTCGAAAGAAGAGTAGCAGAGATCTTTGAAAACTGAACAGGAATAAGACACATAAACAACGTCAAGCAAA
>CALHUY010000080.1 GCA_938039295.1 uncultured Solobacterium sp. | reverse complement strand
TGTTCCTGCGCCATAGAATAAAACTCGCTAAAATAGCGAGTTTTTCTTATATATTGGTCAACTGTTGGTCAACGATTGAAATGAAAAATACAGAGTATAGGGGGATATACTCTGTATTTTTTTATTATTTCTTATCGCTATTTTGTTCGCCTTGATTTGGGAGAGTCTGTTGATTGTTATTTTGTGATTGGGTTGTATCTAATGTACCTGTAAGAGTAACTGTTACTTGGATTTGGTTTCCATCTCTATCAATTGTTAGATCAACTGTATCACCAGGCTTCTTTGTCTTTAAGATTGCGGATAAGTCTGGATAGCTGGAAACTTCTTTGCCATCTGCACCAACAATCTTATCGTAAGCCTTTAAACCGGCAGCCTGTGCGCCACTACCATCGATAACATTCGTTACATATACACCTGGAGTGTAATTGCCTTGTTGTGTTGTGAGTGTCTGTAAATATACACCTAATGTTGCGCGATCTGTAACTTTACCATTCTTAATTAACTGTTCAGCAACTTCCATTGCGTCATTTACTGGAATTGCAAAGCCAATACCTTCGATAGTTGCACCGGATGAAGATGTACCGGAGTCTTTTGACTGTACGATACCAATTAGGTTACCATTACCATCAAATAATCCACCACCTGAGTTACCAGAGTTGATTGTTGCGTTTGTCTGGATGAGTTTCATGGATTCGTTATTTACGACTAGTTCACGAGATGTTGCGGAGATAATACCGTCTGTAACGGTTCCACCAAGTGTACCAAGTGGGTTACCGATTGCGATTGCTGTATCACCAACCGAAATCTTAGAAGAATCTCCAAGAGTAGCAGGTGTTAAATCATTTGCTTCTACCTTTAATACCGCAATATCACTCTTTGGATCAGTACCAATAAGTTTAGCGTCATATTCTGTGCCATCACTTGTCTTGACTGTAATCTTTTGTGCACCATCGATGACGTGGTTGTTTGTAACGATATAACCATCTTTACTGATGATGACACCAGAACCTGCAGCGTTTGTTGTATATGTACCACCAAACATGCCGTAGGACTGTTGTGTTATCTCTGTTTGGATTTCAACTGTAGATGGAGCTGCCTTTGCGGCTGCTTGCGCAACAGTTAAACCAGAACCATTTGATTCATTAGAAACAGAAGTCGTTTTGCTACTTCCGGATTCTGTTGTTTGGTATACAACTGTTCTACCACCGTTTCCAATTTGTGCTGTATATAACCAAGCACCACCAAATCCACAGAGTACTGCAAGAGCGCCTTTACCAATTGTTGCGATGACCTTTGAGCCAATTCCATTTTTCTTTTTCACTGGTTCTACTGCAATTGTCTGGCTAGTTGTTTTTTCTTCAACTACTTTCGCTGCTACCTGAGCTGCTTCTGTATGTTGTTCTTCGACAGTATCTGTTTTATTTTCTACTGTTTCAGCTTCATTTATTTCCTTGTTAGTTTCATTTAAGTTATCTGACATATTTTAATCCTCCTTGTTACTACGCTTACTATCTTAGAGCACAAATGTGAAGAAAGTGTGAATGATACTCGAATTTCATGTGCAATTTCACAGAATATATACAAATTAAAATGCTAGACTCCACTCGAATCAAGCATTGCGATGCAGATAATTACCGACTCTTGCGTAGTGTCATACCAAAGACACCACCGATAATACCACCAATAATATGAGTTAGTTGGGATACATTATCAACATTGAATACACCTTGATAAATTTGCGTTCCGATATAGAGTACTGCAACGATGATAAATGTAAGAGGGATACCTTCTTTAGAGCCTGTTACAGCAGATAATAGAATGAAGGCAAATACAACACCACTAGCACCCAATAACATTGTGTGCGGAGCGATGATAATATGTGCGATACCTGTTACAAGGGCAACCACTAAGATAATGACCAGTAAACGTTGACTACCATACTTTTCTTCTAGCATTGGACCTACTAATAAGAATAACAACATGTTATTCATGTAGTGCGATAGGTCGGCATGTCCTAATACGTGCGTGAATAAACGTAGATAGAATAGGGGATTTAGTAATGAACCACCATATACAGAGAATATGAGTTGATTTGTAGTGCCGTTTGTTAGAGTATTCAATCCTAAAGCGATTAAGCTAATTAGGGCAAACGATAAGATTACTGGTGAATTCCAAGTTATTTTTTTCATATATTGACTCCTTTAAATCTTCTCTATTATAACAGGTGAATGATATCAAAAAAAAGCGTATAATTACTAGGAGCGAAAAGGAGTACATCATGTCAGATAAAAAAGCAAAAATTCAGCAGGGAACGATTGCCCCTGTGACAAACCCAGAGGTTAAGAAAGCAATCAATGATTTAAAACTTGGAAGTACCCCTGAAAAACAAGAAGCGTTATCAAATGCATTAAAGAAAGCAAGATTACTAGCACCTTGTAATTTTGATGTAGAACTAAAACCAGATCACAATGGTGTTTTACCAACTGTAAACCCATCACAGATTAAGTTCTTCCTCATCAATACAAATGATGGTAAAGCATTCTTCCCTGCATTTACAGATGTTGAAGAATCTACAAAGTTTAAAGTGGCTGGTGAGAAGGATGATACACCGAAGAATATCGTAAGAACAATGCAAGAATACGATGCTTTATTATCCGATCCAAATACAAAGATTCAAGGTGTTATCATCAATCCAGGAACAGATAATATTGTCATTCCTAAGCCATTAATCGCATTACTTGCAGGTAGAGAAAGACCAAGACCTGTACAGCCAACAGCACCAATGAATGTGACATATTCTGAGCCAAATGTTTATCCAACACGTTTGGTAAATGCAGTGTATGACTATTGTGAAACAAATGATGCGATTAGTAGAGTTTGGTTAAAGTCTAAGCTATATGGACCTGCAATGGCATTCTTCTTAGTTGTTGAAGCTGAGAAACAAGAACATGATATCTTAACAAAGATTCATGATGCTGCAGTACCATATGCTAAGGATTTACCAGTTGAAGTTGTATTCATCAATGATGAATTACGTAAGAATGTGATTAAAGAGGCGGTTGCGATGTATGACCGTAACATCAGCTTCTAATGGATATTAGAACATTAACTGCAGCTGAACTTGATGAAGCAATCATTCTAGCAAAAGAAGTTATTCTTTCTGAGAAGGATGCGTCATGGAGTAAAGAGGCTGCTAAGAGTATTAGTGAATTTATGGCAGAACGCCTAAAACAATTCACAGTTTATGGTTTATATGCAGAAGGTTTAGAGAGTATCTTAGCCTATGATCCAGATAAGATGCATGTCATTTTATTACTAACAAGACAAGTTTCCCGTAAGAAAGGATATGCGACGGCACTCTTAAATCATTTGAAAGAAGAAGCTGATGAGAATCATCTTTCAAAGATTAGTGCCAATGTTGTAGATTCAGCAGTAGACTTCTATCATCACTATGGATTTGAGGATATTGGGAAATCCACTGAAGCAGGTGGAATGAATTACACACCAATGGAATATCTTGTTGGAAGAGAATGGTTAGGAAAAACTGTAACAGTTATTATTGATCATACATATGGAAGCTTCCATCCTCACATCGCTGATTTAACTTATCCTGTTAATACAGGCTATGTTGAAGAACTATTCCAGAAGAATGGTGAGTTTCAAGATGCGTATGTTATTGGTCCTAAGGAACCTTTAGATACATTTAAAGGTGTTGTTAGTGGTATTATCTACCATAAAGATGACCACCGTTCTTATTTTATCGTCACCCGTGTCACGGAAAAAATTGATGAAAATGAAATTATTCAGGCTGTTGGTTTTGAACAACAGTTCTATGAGACGAGAATCTTATGGAAATAACAAGAGAACAGTTTGTAAAACATCTTCTGATTGAAATTGTGGGTTTGATTCTTGTGGCGATAGGTGCTGCTGGAATTATGAAGGTAGCGCTAGGAACAGGTGCTTATGATGCTTTGGCATTAAGTATTAGTTCAGTAACTGCAATTGAAGTAGGAACGGTTGGTTTAATCAATAACTGCATCTGCATTGCATTACAGATTGTCATGTTACGAAAGAAATATCGTTGGATGTTTCTGTTACAGATACCAGTATCATTCCTGATGGGAATGACAATCAATTATTTCTACTACACAGTCTTTGCAGGAATGAATTCAGATTCCTATATAATACGTATGATTTTATTGTTCGTATTTATCATCATCTGTTCATTTGGGGATGCAATGATGGTTGCCAGTGGAATGATAGGATTACCAGTTGAAAGTACATGCATGATTTTTGCAAAGAACTTAAAGATGGAGTTTGGTAAAGTGCGACAGCTAGCAGATGTGGTATTTATCATACTGATATTCATTTGTTGGTTCTTCTTCCATGCAATATTCCCTATGCGTGAAGGAACGATTATCTTAGCCTTTACATTTGGGCCACTACTGGGGTACTTTACAAAGAAACTACAGCCAGTCATCCACAAATTTGTATATCAAACAAACTAGCTCAGTCAAAAATTGACTGAGTTTTTTCTTATTTACCTATTGACTAAAATATATTGACTGTATATATTGTATATATACAGATAGGTTGGAGGTTGATAATTATGAAACTAATTATTGACAACAGGAGTGGACAACCGATTTACGACCAAATTTATAATCAATTACGAGATCAAATCATTAATGGTACCTTAGCAGAAGATGAAAGTTTACCATCGATTCGTACCCTTGCCAAAGATTTACGTATTAGTGTCATTACCACAAAACGATCATATGAAGAACTGGAAAGAGAAGGATATATCTATACTATTCCAGGCAAAGGGAGTTTTGTGGCAGGAAAAAATGTCCAACTCATTCAAGAACAAAATCTTCGCATCATTGAAGAGCATCTAGCAGAAATCAAAAAACTATCCGTATCTTGTAATTTATCACAAGAGGAAGTAGCCAAAATGATGAAAGTCATTTGGGATGAAAATGAATAATTGGGGGAAATCGTTATGAATGCAATTGAAGTAAAGGATATTACGAAAAAGTATGATAGCTTTCGTTTAAATCATGTATCTTTACAGATTCCAGAAGGAATAATCTATGGCTTGATTGGCGAAAATGGTGCAGGTAAAACAACACTGATCAACTGTATCCTAGGACTTGTACAACCAAACTATGGGGATGTTGTAGTACTAGGAAGTGATAATTTCATTAATGAAGTAGAACTTAAAGACCAGTTAGGTTTTGTAATCAATGACATGGGTATTCCTAATATCCTAACAGTATATAAGATTGAAGAAATCTTTAGTAAAATCTACAAACATTGGGATCATGAACAATTTATAAAACTATTAACACAGTTTGAAATTGATGTAGAAGCAAAATATGAGACGCTATCATTAGGAAATAAAATGCGTATCGCAATTGCAATTGCGTTAGGTCATAATGCAAAGCTATTGGTATTAGATGAACCGATGAACGCATTAGACCCAGCAATTCGTGCGGAGGTTGTAGAACTTCTCATTGAATATACACGTCAAGAAGACCGTACAATTCTTATCTCTTCCCATATCGTTACAGATCTTGAAAAGATGTGCGATTACATTGGATTCATGCATGCAGGTGAGTTAATCATCAATGATGAAAAAGATAATATTCTATCTAGCTATGGAGTATTGAATGTAGCACCAGAAGAAATCACGAATATTCCAGAAGGCGCAATTGTCGCAAAGAAAGAAACACCATACCAGGTAAAACTTTTAATTGATCGTAAGCATGCTCCAAATCTGGAAGGTCTTCATCCAGCAACGCTAGAAGAAATCTTTGTAGGTATTGTGAAAGGTATTATATAGACAAGATAATTATTCAATATTAGAAAGGAATTTCTAAGCATATGAAAGCACTGTTAATAGCTGAATATGAAGGACTTATTAAAAATAAGAGATACATATCATGTATTTTATATCTATTATTATGTGGTGTTAGTGGAGTTTTTGCGAGTAAAAGTTTGAATCCTCAGGACAAATTTCCCACTTTTATGGTGATAATATTTTTAATACATAATTTCGAAAAGTGGAATTGGATTAATTCTGAAAGCATACGATTATTACCTGTTAAAGAACAATCTCTTGTAAGGATTTTATTCTTAGAAGCAGGAATATATAATCTTATTATTATTCTAGGTTGGCTCATCTATTGTGTAATTCTTGGAAGATTAATTTTTCCAGATTTGATAGAGACTGGATTTTTATTAATTTTTGAAAGCTTGCTCATACCTGACATATTACCAAAGAAAAAGATGACCCAACCTTATTTAGAACATATCTTAATATTAGTACTTCTTGCGTGCTTTTCTGGAGTTATCATAACTCAAACAACATTGGATAAGAATATTGGTTTTCTGTTCTTTACTGCTGCCTTAATTGTAATGACATACTTTTCCTCCATTCGTATTCTCAAAGTAAAAGAAATTTAACGAAGTGAAATCATCAATGTGTAAAGAGGTGTTAAGAATATGAAAGTACTGTTGATAGCTGAGTATGAACAAATTATTAAGGATAAACGATATTATGCATATATTGTATGCTTTATATTGAGTTTTATTAGTGGAATAAGTTCCCGCGTTAATCATGCCCAACCTAACAGTTACCCGCTTCTTCTGTACTCTTATGTTGTTATTAATAATTTTTCTAAAAATTATTTCATAAAGTCTAATAGTATAAGACTACTGCCAATTAAACCTCAGTCTTGCTTATTAATAGTTTTCTTGGAATTGTGCATCAATAATTTGGTTCTTGCAATAGGTTGGTTGATTTACTGTACAATGGCAGGCAATTTCAATATACCAGAAATGTTCTGGTTAGAGCTTATTCTTGTGTTTGAATGCATGTTTATTCCAAATGCTTTCCCAAGTTATAAATGGCCCAAACATTATCTTGAACATATTTTTATCATACTTATAGTTGCAGGAATTTATTGGATAGTTGTAACTAAGACAAGGATAAATCATGAAGCATGTTTTCTCATATTTTTGGTTACATTATTTGTAACAACCTATATCTCATCCATTCGTATACTAAAAACGAATAATAAATTTTAACAAAGCATAATAATCTATTTTAGAAAGGGATTTCTAAGAATATGAAAGCATTATTATTACTAGAGTTTGAAACATTCATGAAAAAGAAACAATATATCCTTCCACTTTTATATATTGTATTTTCGATCTTTTCATTATTGTATATTGTGAATAAGAAACCAACTTATGATAATTTTCTTATGATATTATTTTCAATTAATTTGATAACAGAATTTACGAAACGTGAACAATCGATGAAGGGAACTGTGAGATTGTTTCCGGTTAGTGTGAAAGAAAGAATCAATACTCTTTTCTTAGAAATATTTATATTAAATATGATCTTACTTGTAGGACTTTCTATTTCTTATTTCCCGTTTAAGGACGTGGGCCAAATATGTATTGTGCTAAATATTATTGTTTTGATTGAGGCTTTGGTAATTCCGACTCTTCTTTCAATAGTAATGTGGCATCGAAATTATTTTCAACATTTGTTGATGATGTTAATTGCGATTGGTGTGAGTATTCTTGTTTATGTAAAAACAGATATTCATCCTGCCATTCAGTTTTTAGGTTATGCAACTGTTCTTTATACACTAGCTTATATTTCATCCATTCGTATCTTAACTAATAAAGATTGGTAGAAAGGAGAATGTTATGGAAGGTCTATATTCACTATATCGGCATCGTTTATTTAACTTCGAAAATATCGCAATAAATTTTGTGATATTTCTTATATATATTTCATTCATGCAGATACCGATATATTCTTTTCAAGAAATACTTGGAATTGTTTTCTTCTTCTTTTTTCAAGTACAACTCATTACTATTTTGATTGATGAAAACTGGAATCCGATCTTACAAATTCTTCCGGTTCGCAAGAAAGATTACTTCAATGCATATATGAAAATAACTTTTGTGTTCTATGTTCTATATGTATTGTGTACGATTTGGTTTCATACTTTGATTTCAAAACTGAGTTTACTATTTGTAGTGGCTCCAATTGGTTGTTTGTATTACTGTTTACGAAATTTCAAAAAGATGACCACAGTGAAGTCAAATCGAATGATTATACGATATATTCTGTTTATGATTGCTGCACTTGTGTTTACATGGATTAGAACTAATATTGAATTTAGTAACTCAATTGTTGTGTTTGGAAATTTAATATGTCTTGTGATTATCACTATTCTTCTATTTGCATGTATGCATGAAATTCGAAAAGGGGAATCGATATGAAGAAATTATCATTTTATCAGGCTTATACTTTAATTGGATTGATAGGATTTGCAATTGTTGTACCGTGCTTGTATTACTTGCTTGGTGCAGAGCGTAGTTATAGTATCTTGGTAGATTTATTTCCATACGGAACTGGTTATGTAGCTGGTTTATCGTATCAAGCACAGTTAGATTTAAAGAATATTTCTCTTTATCCACTTTCAATTAAAGAGAAAATAATACCTCGCATCAATCGTATCCTATTGGCATTGCTCAGTAGTAATATGATGTATACATTATTTTCTACCTTTCTTCATCGTTTTAATCCTGTTGATCTAAGAACCCTTGTAGTATCATTGTTGATATTATTTGTGTTAGAAGAAACATTTTTATATCAAATTGAAAAATATAAACTAGCATTGGTTCTGGGTATCTTATTCTCTGCGGTTGTCATTGGCTTAAGAGTAGTGATTCCTGAAATATTACAGCTTGTGATTATCTCTTTATTCATAACTTGTTTCTGTATCTTTTGGATGTATCATCAAAGTACCAGAAGAAAATTATGAGTGAAAGCTCCGCAAGGAGCTTTTTCTTTCTGAATATAGTAATTACAAGTATAATATGGAGTAGATAAAGGAGGTTTCTATGGATTTATTTGGGTATGCAAGCGAAGAGACAAAGAAAAAAGAAGAGCCTTTAGCGGCCCGTATGAGACCTTCTACTTTAGAGGAAGTTGTTGGTCAGGAACATATCATTGGTAAAGATAAATTGTTATATCGTGCAATTAAAGCGGATAAGCTTGGTTCTTTGATATTCTATGGCCCTCCAGGAACGGGTAAGACAACACTAGCACAAGTGATTGCGAACAGTACCTCTGCTGATTTCCAACAAGTCAATGCGACAATTGCAGGTAAGAAAGATCTTGAACAGGTAATTATACATGCGATGGATTTGATGTCGATGTATCAAAAGAAAACAATCTTATTTATCGATGAGATTCATCGATTTAATAAAGGACAACAGGATTATCTACTACCATATGTTGAAGATGGCACAATTATCTTGATTGGTGCGACTACAGAGAATCCATATTTTGAAGTGAATCAAGCGTTGATTTCACGTTCTCGTATCTTCCAGTTAAAGTCACTTACAAAAGAGAATATTATAACTCTTTTAAAGCGTGCTGCAGAAGATGCGATAAAGGGTATCGGTAAAGACAATGTTATCTTAGATGAGGAAGCTGCTGAATTTTTAGCAGAGGTCTGTGATGGAGATGCACGTGCTGCGTTAAATGCGTTAGAACTTGCAGATCTTACAACGGATCGTAGTGATGATGGCTATATTCATATTACCTTGTCGGTTGTGGAGGAGTGTATTCAAAAGAAGGCAATCCGTTATGACAAGGATGGAGATAACCATTATGATACGATTTCTGCGTTTATTAAATCAATGCGTGGTTCTGATCCAGATGCCACACTCTACTACCTTGCACGCATGTTGACGGCGGGAGAGGATGTTCGTTTTATCTCTCGTAGAATTATGATTGCGGCAGCAGAGGAATGTGGTAATGCAGACCCTAGAGCGCTACAGATTGCGGTTGATGCGGCGTTAGCCGTTGAAAGAGTAGGGATGCCAGAAGGAGCCATCATACTCGCCAATGCGGCTACTTATGTTGCCAATGCACCTAAATCTAATGCATCATCAAATGGTATTTTTATGGCAATGGATCTGGTTGAAAAAACAGGTAATCTTCCGATTCCACCATATCTAAAGGATGCCCATTACGCAGGCTCAGAGAAGTTTGGCAATGGTGTAGGGTATCAATATGCACATGATTATCCAAATCACTATGTGAAACAACAATATCTACCAGATGCGATTAAGAATGAAAGACTATATCACTTCTCAGATGTAGCTTATGAAGCCAAGCTCCAACAATACTTTAATTCGATTGGTAAGACTGATTATCAAAAGGAGAAAAAATAATGCAAGGAAAATATAAAGTGATTACCTTATGTGGAAGCACACGCTTTAAAGATGAATTCATGAAAGCGCAGAAAGATTTGACACTTGCTGGAAATATTGTAATTAACGTTGGATTATTCGGCCATAGTGGCGATAATGAAGTTTGGGAAAATATGGATGAGGGTACTCTAACAAAGACAAAAGAGATGTTGGATGATATGCATAAACGTAAAATTGATATGGCTGATGAAATCTTTGTTATCAATGTTGGTGGCTATATCGGCTCTAGTACAAAGTCTGAAATTGAGTACGCAAAGGCAAGTGGGAAAGTAGTCCGTTATCTTGAAACAATGGAATAAAATATCTGAGTGCTAAATGTTAGCACTCTTTATTATTAAGTGCTAAAATACTTCTATACTCATAAGGAGGTATACAACAATGGCAATTATCGTTCCGATTTATAACACGGTATTATTACCAGACACAAATATTTACCTGACCAGTGATAGCTATAAAAACGCAACTGGACAGGAACCTGCTGTAGGTGATCGCATTATCTTTGCGATTGAAAAGAAGGCTTTATCTACAGATGAATTTCGACCTGAAAACTTTTATCCATTAAGTGTATCAGGAACTATTACAGAAGTTAGTAATAGTGGTTTTGTGGTAATCAAGACAGAATCACGTATCAATATTGAAGACATCGTTGTACATAGTGATAAGACTTTAGAAGTTTTATCCATCATCCGTAAACCGATGACCAATGATTTAGATCCAATGGATGAAAAGAAGCGGGTTGACCAACTTAAGAGTGCACTTGTAAAGGCAACCGCGAACTATCAATGGGCTCTGGGCGCACGTAATTTCATCTCTCAATTAAAGGGGATGGAGGATATCATCAGTGCCATGGCACAGTGGTTAAACATTACGGATGAAGAAAAGTATGCATTACTTGAAGAAAATCTTCGCTCCAATCTTTTAAATAAGATTGAACAGTATATCTATGAATATACAGAGATGACGGATGTAACTAATGAAGCTTCCGCTGCACAAGAAAATGACAATAAGAAAGCCTATCGTGAGATGGCTATCAAGAAACAAATCGAATATCTTCAAAAGGAACTGGATGACATGCATCCAGAGAATGTTACAGATATTCGTAAGATGGAGATGAAGATTCAATCATCTGGCATGAATGAAACTGCACGTCGTGAAGCGGATAAGGTTTTAAGCCGTCTAAAACAAGAAGGTAGTAACTCTCCAGAGTATGGTAATCTTTATAACTATCTAGATTTTTTAACAAGTATCAGTTGGAAGAAAGAGCGTACAAAGAAGATTGACTTTCAAGCTGCAGAGAAGATTTTGGATGAAGACCACTACGGTCTAAAGAAAGTAAAAGAGCGTATCTTACAACAGATTGCGGTCATGGATCTTAATAAGCGTCAGTCTGGTTCAATTCTTTTATTTGTTGGTGCTCCAGGTACTGGTAAGACAAGTATTGGCCGCTCCATCGCAAATGCACTTAAGCGTAAGTATGTACGAGTTGCACTAGGTGGAGTGCGTGATGAAGCAGATATTCGTGGTCATCGTCGTACCTATATCGGTGCAATGCCAGGAAGAATTATGGATGGTATTCAGAAAGCTGGTACATCAAATCCGGTGATGGTACTCGATGAAATCGATAAGTTGAGTATGTCTTACAATGGTGATCCTGCAAGTGCACTTTTAGAAGTGCTTGATCCTGAACAGAACAATACCTTTACAGATCACTACATGAATGTTCCGTATGACCTTTCTGATGTACTCTTTATCTGTACCGCAAATACATTGGATTCTATCCCTGAACCTTTACTAAACCGTATGGAAGTGATTGACTTCCAAGGTTATACAGCAAGTGAAAAGTACCAGATTGCTCAAAGACATTTGATTCCAAAAGCAATTGAGAAGATGGGCATTCCAAATGAACAGTTAGAATTTAGTGAGGATGCGATACGTTCAATCATTGCGGACTATACGATGGAGGGTGGTGTACGTGGACTCAAAAAGAGAATTGATTCCGTATGCCGTGCTATCGCCGTTAAACTTGCAAGAGGTCATCAAGAAAAGATTGTCATTCAGGCAAGTGATTTACCTACACTACTAGATATGAAACCACTTCACCATGAAAAACTCACAGTTCAAAAGAATCCCGGTATCATAACAGGTCTTGCATGGACTGCAAGTGGCGGAGAGATTCTGTTTGTCGAAACCCTACTAACGAAGGGTAGTGGGCAGTTGATTGTGACGGGACAACTTGGCGATGTGATGAAGGAGTCTGTACGGATTGCATTATCTCTTGTGAAATCGAAATTCCCAGAAGCAGATAAGATTTTAAAGACACATGATATTCATATCCACGTTCCACAGGGTGCTGTTAAAAAAGATGGACCTTCTGCAGGTATCACTTTAACAACTGCTTTAGCATCACTGATTACCAAGAAAAAGGTTTCTCCATTAATTGCGATGACAGGAGAGGTATCCTTACGTGGTGGTGTGATGCCAATTGGTGGTTTGCCTGAAAAACTGATGGCGGCTGCTAGAGCTGGTGTTAAGACGGTTTATATTCCAAAAGAGAATGAAGATGACCTAAAGGATATCGCACCAGAAGTGAAAGAAAAGTTAACGATCATTCCAGTTGAGCAGGTAGATGAAGTCTTAAAGGCGACTGGTATTCTTGCGAAAACAACAAGAAACTCAAAGCAGAAATAGGCCGAATCACCTCGTGATTTGTTACAAAAGTCGGTGAATTGTACCGACTTTTTTTCTTTTTCGTGAAACATTGGTGAATTGCTTTGCCTATGAAGAAATGAATATTTATAATGCATGTAGCTTAAAAAGCAGGAGGTCACGATGAAGTATAGAATTGTATCAGATTCATCTTCTAACGTATTTCATATGGAAGATATTGACTATAGAACAGTTCCTCTAAAGGTTATTATGAATGAGGGAGAGTTCTTCGACGATGAACGCACGAATGTAGAGCGTTTCTTATCCGTACTCAAACATACGAAGGGAAAAACATCCACTTCATGTCCAAATGCCTATGAATGGGCAAGTTCATTTGATGGTGCCGATACGATTTTTGCGGTAACAGTTACAGGTGGATTATCCGGTTGTTATTCTGCAGCGATGCAGGGTAGATCACTCTTCTTGGAAGAACATCCAGAAGCGAATATCTATGTCATTGACTCATTATCCGTAGGACCAGAAATTCTATTGATTATCGAAAAGTTAAAGGAATTAATTACACAGGGATTAAGCTTTAGTGAAATCTGTGATGCGATTAATGAATATAAGAAACATACGCACTTATTATTTAATATTTCAAACTTAGACAATTTGGCGCGTAATGGTCGTGTGAGTCCAGCAATTGCGAAGTTATCTGGATTATTGGGTATTCGTTGTGTAGGTAAGGCATCCGATCAAGGAACACTTGAAATCTTGCATAAGTGTCGTGGTGAAAAGAAGGCCATAAATAAGATTTTTGAGGAGATGATTGCACATCGTTATAACGGAAAGAAAGTTCATATTGCTCACTGCAATAATGAATCTATGGCAAATGACCTTAAGAATTTAATCTTACAGTCTTACCCTGAAGCGATTATCGAAATCATTCCATGTACAATTGTGTGTTCATACTATGTATCCGACCAGGGTCTGATCGTAGGATTTGAAGATAGTGATTGTTAAACAAAAAAGGGTGTAACAGTAGACTTCACGAATACGAGTATCATCATGACAAGTAACCTAGGTAGTCAATATGCCTTCGATGATGATCCAGAA
>CALHUY010000079.1 GCA_938039295.1 uncultured Solobacterium sp. | reverse complement strand
CTAATGAATATGAAGAGAAGTGGATTGGCTGGTGTGATCAAATACCCAGTAAGATACAACAAGATCAAAAGTAAAAGGCACATCGCTTGATGTGCCTTTTGTGATTAGTGTTGTTCGTAATGAATTTCTGTTCCTTCGTAAGCTGCACGCATTAATTCGATCATATCCTTGATCATTGGAACACGTGGGTTTGCTGGGGAACACTGGTCTTCGTATGAGAGGTAAGCTAACTTCTCTAAGTTTTCTTCCCATTCCTTCTTGTCAACGTTTTGTGACTTGAAGTTCATTGCCATACCAATTTCAATACCTAAATCGTGAACTGCCTTAGCAAACTTCTCAACACCTTCTTGTACTGTGTTGAACTTGAGGCCGATAGCGTGTGCTAATTGAGCGTAACGTTCATCAGCGTTGTAGAATTGGTACTTAGGCCATAGACCTGGTTTTTCTGGTTTTGTGCCGTTATAACGGATTACGTATGGTAATAATGTACCGCAAGTACGTCCATGTACTGTATGGAATTCAGCACCAATCTTATGAGCCATAGAGTGGCACATACCTAAGTAAGCATTTGCGAATGCCATACCAGCCATTGTGGAAGCGTTATGCATCTTCTCACGAGCTTCTTCATCCTTCGCACCATAGTGTACAGCTCTTGGTAAGTATTCGAATACCATCTGTACTGCCTTTAATGCAAGAGCGTCTGTGTAGTCAGTAGCCATGACGGATACGTATGCTTCACATGCGTGTGTTAATACGTCCATACCGGAGTCAGCTGTAACCTGTGCAGGTAAGCTCATTACAAGTGCTGGGTCAACGATTGCGACTGTTGGTGTTAATGAGTAGTCAGCTAATGGATACTTGAGCTTGTTAACCTTATCTGTAATAACTGCGAATGGTGATACTTCAGAACCTGTACCTGATGTAGTAGGGATACATACTAAGTGTGACTTCTTACCTAATTCAGGATATTGGAATGCACGCTTACGAATATCCATAAACTTCTGCTTCAAGTCAGCGAAGTCAACTTCTGGGTGTTCGTAGAATAACCACATACCCTTTGCAGCGTCCATGGAGGAACCACCACCTAAAGCAATGATTGTATCTGGTTTGAAGGCTTGCATTAATTCCCAACCCTTCTTAACTGTCTGTAAGGATGGATCTGGTTCAACGTCGCAGAATAATTGAACTTGTACCTTATTCTTACGAGCTGCTAACTGTTCAGTAATTCTTGATACATAACCTAAATCAACCATTGTGCGGTCTGTAACGATGAATGCACGATTGATTTCACGCATGTCGCGTAAGTATGTGATGGAATTTTGTTCAATATAAATCTTGCTTGGAATCTTGAACCACTGCATTGTATTTCTCCTTTTACCTATCTTCTTGATGTTAATCAGATTAATTGCACTAACGTTACCGGATACTGAGTTGTGACCATAAGATCCACAACCAAGTGTTAATGATGGAATAAAGGAGTTATAGATATTACCGATACCACCGAATGTAGTAGGGGAGTTCCAAATTAAACGACAAGCCTTGATACGTTCACCAAACTTCTTCGCTAATTCTTCGGAACGTGTATGAATCGCAGCTGTATGTCCAACACCGTTTAACATAACAGTAGCTTCTGCTTTATCAAATCCATCTTCAACGGAACTTGCTTTTTCCATTGCGAGTACAGGTGATAGTTTTTCACGTGATAGTGGTTCTTGAACACCTGGTTTTTCTAATTCAGCGATTAAGATAGATGTTTGAGGATCTACTTTGAAACCTGCTTGTTCAGCAATCCAAGCAGCTGGCTTACCAGCAACAGCACCATTTAACTTTGCGTTTTCTACACCCTTGGAGTGAGCTGTATATCCAAACATGTATGTTTCAAGTAATTTCTTTTCTTTAGGTGAGCAGAAGTGTACATTATAGTGTTTAAATTCTGCCTTTACATCTTCATAGATATTTTCATCCACGATAACTGTCTGTTCACTTGCACAGATCATACCGTTATCGAATGCTTTTGACATTGCGATGTCATTAACTGCTTGCTTGATATCTGCAGTTGTTTCGATATATGCAGGAGCGTTACCAGCACCTACACCTAATGCAGGTTTACCACAGCTGTAAGCTGCCTTAACCATTGCGTTACCACCAGTTGCAAGAATTGTGGAAACACCTGGATGATTCATGAGTGCGCTTGTTGCGTCCATGGATGGATGATCAATCCACTGAATGCAGTTTTCAGGAGCACCAGCCTTTAAAGCTGCTTCATATACGATGCGTGCTGCTTCAGCAGAGCACTTTTGTGCATTTGGGTGGAATGCAAAGATGATAGGGTTTCTTGTCTTTAATGCAAGTAAACTCTTGAAGATTGCTGTTGAAGTAGGGTTTGTTACTGGTGTTAAACCTGCAACAACACCAACTGGCTCAGCTACTTCTGTGATACCTGTAACAGGGTCTTCACTAATAATACCAACTGTCTTTAGATCACGTAGGTAGTTCACCATGTATTCGCAAGCAAATAAGTTCTTTGTTGCTTTATCTTCAAATACACCACGTCCTGTTTCATCGATTGCCATCTTAGCTAATGTACCGTGTTGGTCAAGTGCTGCTACTGTACACTTTGCTACGATAAAGTCAATCTTTTCTTGGTCAAATGATGCATAGTCATTTAGTGCCTTTAATGCTAGGGCAACTTTATCATCTACTTCTTTGACACGAACTTCCACAGGGGCTGTATTTACTTTTGTTTCTTTTGTTACTTTCTTTTTGACTGCCATGTCCTTTTCCTCCATGTGAATTATTTCACGTAAGCAAGAATATCACGTTTATATAATCAAGACAATACTAAATGATAAAAAAATCACAAGTAATCGCTTACATTTTGAAAATTAATATTTTCGAAAGAAAAAAAGGGCATTTTTTGCCCTTGGAAATCTTGTATGCATGTTAATAATATTGACAGGAAAATCGTTTTTCATCTGGAACGATAGGGACTGCTTTACAGGAATAATCATCGACTTTGATGAAACGACCATCACCTTTAATGATAGTCGCAAGGAATTGATCTATGGTATCACTTTCTCCTTGTACATAGATTTCTACCAAACCATTATCTAGATTTTTCACACTTCCAGTTAATCCATAAGACTGTGCGTGCATTTGTACGAAGTAGCGAAAACCAACACCTTGGACTCTTCCTTCCACAAAAATATGATAGCGAACCATAACATCCTCCTCATAGTGATTATACAAAATAGATTTTCTACTATACAAGTCATATAATGAATGCAGGTGATAAACATGATACATATACTATTAAATCAATTTACTTTTGACCAAGCTTGGGGCTTTGGTGAACTCTCACAACTCATCGAAAAGGATATGAAGGTATTAATGATGCCATTATCATATAGCGATGGTTGGTCTAATGAATTTGCAAGTTGGGATGACTTCTTTTCGAAAGGGAAACCAGCGTATGAAATGATGGTGCGTCCTTTCTATAACTATGGTATCCGAGAAAAACAAATCAGTTGGTTTAATTATTACCAAGACAATTATGCAAGCGCAAAAGCAAAAATTGAAGCTGCGGACATTATTGTGATGACTGGTGATTGTGGTGAATGGATCATGCAGAGAATCGAAGATTTAGGCTTACGTGATTTATTGTGTAATTTTGATGGTATCCTAATCGGACATCATGCAGGTGCTCTTGTACAACTTGATACCTTTCATGAGCCTAATCTAGATAATACATTTGAACTGCAAGAAGGACTCGGACTACTATCGGATTTTGATGTAGATATTAATTACGTCGAAGACGAAGAACATTTATCCATGATCATTCGAGAGATTGAAGATGTAGGAAATCCAGTAGTAGCAATTCCTAAAAATAGTGGTCTTTTAATTGTGGATGGAGAGTTTACATTACTAGGAGATTCCTTTGTTTTAAATCATACACATCTTGATGATATTTATCGTGCCTATGATAGTTATCGTTATGATGTATAACTATTTACGTCTACTAGTTTCATATAAGCAGTATGGGTTAGCATTTAGCAAAAATAAATTGGACATCTATGATGAAAAAGGTATGATAGTT
>CALHUY010000078.1 GCA_938039295.1 uncultured Solobacterium sp. | reverse complement strand
TCGATATATCTTTTGGAACCTTTAACTTACAATCATTAATTGCACGTAGTGCACCAAGTGCTACAACGTCACTGACTGCGTAGATTGCGGTAACTTCTGGATAGCGGTCCAATAGTTTCAAGGTTCCGTTATATCCATCTTCAAGTGAAAACTTTCCTGGTACGAACTGCTTGCGTTTATCAAACGGTATCTTGTGTTCTTTAAACACCGCAATTGCACTCTCTACACGTTTAGAGCCAATTAATCCCGCTTCAGAGACAGCCGATCCACATACAATGCCAATCTTTCTGTGCCCTGATCGGATTAAGTATTCCGCTGCTGCACGTGCAGCTTCTCTATCATCTGTTGTAAAACTGGAGAGATTACTAAACTTCATCCCTGCTGCACTTTCTGAACATAGTACGCATGGCACTTTAATACTCGCAAATGATTCACGGAAATACTTTTGATTTCCACCCAAGAAGATTAAGCCCTTTGGTTTCTTCTCACTACATATGCGTATTGCCACTTCAACTTCGTTTTCAAGTTCATCTAAATAGACAACGGAGACATCTTCTCCACTTTCCTGCAGATAACTTTGCATCTTTTCGACAATGATGCTGAAGAAGGCATTATGCAATCCCTTAATCAAAATCGTAATTGCGGATGCTGCAGATTGCTTTAAAAGTTTTGCATTAGAGTTTGGCTCAAACTTTTCGTCCTTGATTACCTTTTCAATTTTTTTCTTTGCTATCGCACTAACATCTGGATGGTTATTTATAACTCTGGAAACTGTTCCAATGCTATATCCTGATATGCGTGCAATATCTTTTATAGTCGTCATTCAAACCCCTTTTTACTCGTAACCGTTTACGGAAACGTTTACAGGATACATCAAAATAATATGTTAGCGTTTACAAAGTGTCAAGAGAAAAAACCTTCTTTCGAAGGTTTTTCATTTAGTTTATTTTCCTTGTTTTAACTTACCTGCAAGAATCAGTGCAGCGATACAGAATGCCCCAATTCCTATAGCACCATACATCAATATATTTGTTGCATCAGATGTCTTTGGTGTAGGTTTACTTGGTGCTGGTGTAGGCTGTACAGGTGCCGGTGTAGGTGTTGGTGCATATGTATTTGTAACCGTAAAACCGTCTGTAAGATTGCCTTCCACACTTGCAGTGTAATTTGTATAAGTATCTTCCGTTACACTGTAGTTAATCACATTTCCTTGCATATCTGTAACTGGCATTGTAACTGTCTCTTTCCAGTTATTTGTCGCGTTTAATACAATTGGACTACCTGTTTCAATTCCATTTGCTAAAACATGTAATGTTACTTCATCAAGTGTATGAGTTGGATCTGCCCAAACTTTCTTTACTTCAAATGTCTTTAGTTGACGATATACAAAGATTACTTCAATCGTTGTATTACCGATGACTTTACCTGTTACATTAGCTGGTGTTTCTACAAGTTCATATCCAGCGATTGTCTTTTCTGTTGCAGTATATGCCGCATTTTCAAGACCATTTGTAATGACTGTTTCCTGTGGTGCTAATTCATTACCTGCTTGATCTACGTACTTACTAACGACATTACCTCTAGGTGCACGTCTTGCATTTGAACTTAATGTACCACCATTCACCGTAAGATTATGCTGTGAAGTCTTAGGTGCTTCATTATTAATTTGTGCTTTGAGCGCTACAGGAAGGGTGTTATTTGTAACGGTCGAAGTATCCTTTACGATGATTGGTAAATCTGGTCCTAAACGATATTGTGCCGCAATATTTTCGTCATCCATACTAATAATTTGAACGACCACCTTTGTTGGTTCAATTGAAAGAATCTTTGTCTTTACCCTCCTCTTAGGGAAGAATACTACACCATTTCCATTTGCACGTGTGGCTGCTGTATCAGCTGTCATAAAGCGGAAGTTTTGAGCATTTGCTTCTGTACCTACCGCAATCCGTGTTGTATCGAATTCAACTTTTCCATCTGTTAGTTCATAAGTCAGAACATCACCTGGCTTTAGTGGTGTACTATCAGGGTTGTTACTGCCTGAAGAATAACCACTTGGTGTTAGAGTTGCAGCACGAATTTCATCTGAGGAGTTTGTCTCTAAGTTGATTGTGCCATCCAACACCAAGAATGTTGGAACTTTATTTTGGAATGTACGTCCTGGAACGTTTTGTGAATTACTCGCTAGTTCTGTTCCATCATAGAGAATCTTCGCTACACGGTTATGAGCTTGATTCTTAATAAAGTGATTCGAGCGAACGTTTCCACCAATATCAAAGTTAACTTCATCATATTCACCATTGAAGGTAACAGTTAAGTATGTATTCTCAGTATACTTATTGTCATAAGTTGGATTGATGACATCACTAAATGTATCTACATAGTGATCTTCATAATGTACACTTAACTTACCAATTACTTTTTTCGCACCAGTCGCGTCTGTCGTTGTAACATCAAGCCCATTTAATGGGTTAATATTGATGTTTTCAAAGTCATAGCGAATGGTATCGCCCGCATGAACTTGACCTGTTACTTCAGCGTGGATATTAAATTGGATTTGTGATGAGTAGTCGTTTGCTTGGGATGTCTGTATCGTTGCGGTATTTGTTACAGTGAATCCTGGTGCTGCATGTACATGAATTCCTGTTGTATGAAACAACATACCTATCGCAAACACTAGGGCACTTAGCGTGCGGATTAGATTTTTTGCTTTCATTGCTATCTCCTTACGTATCTGATTGATTGAAACTGTTGTGTAAATCTTTTTTGATTCTTACAAATTCTTCCATTCGTAATCATCTACATACTTGGCATGTACAACATTTTTTGCATGAAGAAAAAACGCTTACATATATACTCATTTATCATATCCGAACATCAATAAAATAATACTTGTTTCACATCGCAAAAAGTCATTCTTAATAGTTAATTAATAATTGGTGTCACATCTAGATACAAATTATAAAAAGGTGATTCACAACATATATGAATCACCTTATATTCGTTTACACGAATGTGGATAATTTTTTTACTATTCCTGTGCTGACTTAATAAAGTTACGCATTTGTTCTTCAGATACATAGCCTGGTACATATCCTAAGAATTCACCAGATGGACGAACAACATACGTTGTTGGATAACCACTAACCTTATACGTTCTTGTCATCTCTAAAGTTGTGTCATACAGAATTGTAAAGTTATATCCCTTTTTCTTCATGTACTCCTCAACGTAAGAGACAGTACCCTCACCATTCAGGCCAGGAGCCGCAATCATGAGTACTTGAACATCATCCTTCATCTCATCACTAATCTTCTGTAAACTTCCGAATTCTTCGTTACAGTAATGGCACCATGTGCCAAAGAAGTTCATGACAATTGTCTTTCCCTTGTAATCGCTAAGATTATGAACATTACCTTCACCATCCACTAACGCGAAGTTGTACTTTTCAATTGCAGTTTGGGAAGATGAATCTGAATTTTCTTTTGAAGATGTATCTTCCTTGTTTGAAGTATCTTCTTTTGTAGAAGTATCTTCCTTTGATTTGGAATCATCTACTGTTGTTGTTTCAGCTGGTGCTGAAGAACCACTATTTTGGAGAACATTCATTGTGCTGAAACCACGGAATAACATAAAGCATCCCATTGCCAAGACAAGAACTCCACTTGCGATACCTGTATACTTCACAATATTCTTATTACGTTTGATTAGATTCAATATTTCTTCTGTAAAGAATCCAATGAGTAAGAAGATAACGATGAATCCTAATGCATAAGCCGCAATATATAGCCAACCAAGTCCATTTGTAGCAGTAGATGCTAGTAAGATTGCTTGTGCCAATAATGGGCCTACGCATGGAGACCATGCAAAACTAAACACAAATCCCAATGCAAATGCTTTGAAGAAAGTCATTCCACCTTCTACACGCATTGTCTTTTGGTGTGTCTGATTCAAGAAAGGAATATTGATAATGTGTAGATTTGCTAGACCAAGGATAACTAGTAATACACCACCTGCAATTTGAAACTGCAATGTGTATTGCTTGAATACAGCTGCTAGTGCACTAGATCCAAGTCCTGCAATCACGAACACTGTCGAGATTCCTAAGACAAATCCGATTGTTAGAATAAGTGTTTTCATTCGATCATAACGTACCTGTCCATTTTCGTCTGTCATCATGGACCCCTGTGTAAGGTAGCCAATGTATAACGGAACAAGTGGAAGAATACATGGTGAGAAGAACGATAATAACCCTTCTAAAAATAGACCGCCAAGAGTAATAATTTCTTTCATAATACCGCCGTTCTAAGCTATAAAGCGTGTAATGCAGAGAATCAGGACGATAATTCCGAGAATAATACGATATATGCCAAATACCTTGAAGTCATTCTTACGAATGTAATTCATTAAGGTACGAATCGCAATAATTGAAACGATAAAGGAAACCACTGTACCAATAAGTAAAATCATCAGTGGCCAAAAGCCGAATGAGAAGTCAGCTTTGATAATCTTTAAAAGGCTTGCGCCAAACATTGCTGGAATTGCCATAAAGAATGAGAACTCTGCAGCTGTTGCACGATTAAATCCTAATAAAGTTGCACCAAAGATTGTACTTCCAGAACGACTAGTTCCTGGAACCAAAGCTAAAATCTGGAACATACCAACACCGAAGGCTTTCTTAGGTGTGATTTGACTGACATGTTCAACCGTAAACTTCTTTTCTCTATTCTCCATCCAGATAAACAGGATACCGTAGAGAATCAAAGTAATACCGATGATATATGGTGCACTCATCACATTGTCAATCCAATCATTCAGTAACATTCCTGCTACTAATGGAATGGATGCCACGACAACCATTAGCCACGTGTGGTAGATATTCTTTTTCTTAGGCTCTGATACGTTTTTGCCGAATGGGCATAAACGCTTCCAATACAACAACAGTACAGACAAAATACTACCGAACTGAATCACAACCTTATACACATCCCAGAAGGCTTTATTTTTTTCAGGATCCGCAAAGACATTCAAAGGCATAAACGTCTGTAATAAAATTAAATGACCTGTTGAACTGATAGGTAGAAACTCTGTTACACCTTGTACAATTCCAAAAATTACAGATTTAATAATATTTAAGATAATATCCATTTTTGTTAACCTTCTTAGTCGTGATTGATACGATCAGCTCGCACTAAGTCTGACTTAATTTGTTTGATACGTTTCGCAAATGCGCGTAAATCTTTCATTCGCCACATCCAGTTTGGAGCACCTACGCTACCAGGCATGTTTAAGCGTGCTTGGCTTCCAGCATGGATCCAGTCTGACATCGGAATAATTACCATGTCCGCATTACTATCCAACGAATAGTCAATCACATCATCGACAAAGCTATGCTTGCGATATCCGTGTTTCCATAGGTATTGACGCATCTTTCTTCTTAAAGAAGCAGGTTGCTGGCAGTACCATGAATATGTCGTATCGTTGTCATGAGTCCCAGTATATACCAGAAGATGCGTTTTATCTTCTTTCATGCCCTCAGGGTCAAATGTAAATTGAACAATACGCATACCTCTAAACTGATAGTGATCTCTTAATTCCAATACTTCTGGGCGTAAATCCCCTAAATCTTCCGCAACGATAGTAAGGTTAGGATATTGTTTGAATAATGCATCAAACAACTCATATCCTGGTGCTTCAATCCACTCACCTTCAATCGCAGTTGGACAATCTGCTGGAATCTTCCAATATGTATCAAAGGCACGGAAGTGATCGACTCTAACAACGTCGAACAACTCTCCCATATAGGACATACGATCAATCCAGAATGTGAACTTATCCTTCTTCATAAAGTCCCAGTCATAGATAGGATTACCCCATCTTTGTCCTGTCGCTGAGAAGTAATCTGGTGGAACACCAGCGATAAACGTTGGTCTACCATCTTGATCTAATAAGAAGTTTTCACGGTGTGCCCAAACATCAGCAGAATCTAGTCCTACATAGAATGGGATATCACCCACCATCTGAATACCTAAACTATTTGCATACTTTTTAAGTGCATGCCACTGTTGGTACAACACAAACTGCAAGAACATCTGGTATGCAATTTCATCATCATACTTTGATAAATCTAATTTCTGATTGATAGGATAATCTTTCTGTTCACTGTCCCATTCAATCCAAGGTCTTAAGTGATTCACAACTTTAAAAGTCTTAAAGATTGCATATTCTTTTACCCAAGGTTTTTTGATAAAGGATTCGTATGCCTCATCCTTTTCAAACTTCTGATAGGCAAGACGCAAGTACTTGTCATGGTACTGGCGAACTTTCTCATACTGAATTACATCATCGTTACGATGATAGGAAGGCACCTTCTCTAACAAACCTTGTTGTGCTAATACATCTAATGATATATAGAGCTCATCAACCGCATAAGATGAATACGGCTGATAAGGTGAATTTCCATATCCTAAAGGGTTTAATGGCAATAACTGCCAGATGCCCAGACCCGACTGGTGCATCATCTTTACAAAATCATATGCTTCTTTTCCAAATGTACCACAACCGTGGCGGCCAGGCAGAGATGCGACTGGCATTAAAATTCCTGCTTTTCTCATATTACTATTCATTTTACTCCGCTTTCAGTTTAAATATTAACCCATGATGTAATATTTTTCCATGTCAAGTGAATGGAATTCACTTTTTTCTCATTTATGGTATAGTTGACTATGATCTTAATTATTTTGATAAAGGAGATACTCATGACATTAGAGAAAAAACTTGAGTCAAGCTTGAAAAAGCAGATTAAAAATGCTACTGACAAAGAACTTTATGATGCGATTGTTGCTATTGTAAAGGAAAAACAAGATCAGGTTAAGAAGATTACAGGTGAAAAGAAGCTGTACTACATCAGTGCAGAATTCCTCATTGGTAAACAGTTAGGTAAGAATTTAATTAACTTAGGTCTATACGATGAATTAGCAAAGTTATTATCTAAGAATGGCAAGTCCATCCGTACAGTTGAAAGTTTTGAAAAAGAACCTTCACTTGGTAACGGTGGTCTAGGTCGTTTGGCTGCTTGTTTCTTAGATTCCATCGCTACATTAAACTTACAAGGTGATGGTATTGGTTTAAATTACCACCTCGGTTTATTCCGCCAGGAATTCAAAGATAGAAAGCAACATGAAATTCCAGATGAATGGTTATACGGTTCTACAGTATTACGTGATACAGATGTATCTTTCCCAGTTGAACTTGCTGGAAAGACATACTACTCACATATGTATGACTTAGATATCATCGGATATAAGACAAACAAGAATACTTTACACTTATTTGACTTAGATACTGTTGATGAATCTATCGTTCACGATGGTACAAAGTTCGATAAGAAGAATATTGATAAGAACTTAACACTATTCCTCTATCCAGATGATAGTGATAAAGATGGTCAGTTATTACGTATTTACCAACAGTACTTCATGGTAAGTAACGCTGCTCAATTAATTATCAAGGAAGAAAAAGAAAAGGGACACAGCCTCAATGATTTAGATAAGTATGTATCTATCCAAATCAATGATACCCACCCTTCTATGGTAATTCCTGAATTAATTCGTTTATTGATGAATGAAGGTATCACATTCCGTAGAGCAGCAGATATTGTCGCTAATACATGTGCATACACAAACCACACAATTCTTGCCGAAGCGCTAGAAAAGTGGCCTCTAGATTATCTACAGGAAGTTGTACCACAGCTTGTTCCAATTATCGGTGGATTAGATTATGCCGTAAATATTGCCTTCAAGGGTGATAAGGAGTTAACAATCATCGATGATAGTCACCGTGTACACATGGCAAGAATGGACATGCATTTCAGTAATTCCATCAATGGTGTAGCAGCACTTCATACAGAAATTCTAAAACACCAAGAATTAAAGCCATTCTATAACATTTACCACTCTAAGTTTAACAACAAGACAAACGGTATCACATTCCGTAGATGGATCATGCATTGCAACCCAGATCTTGCAAATTACATCGATACATTAATCGGTGATGCATGGCGTAAGGATGCTAGTAAGTTAGAAGACTTATTGAAGTATATTAACGATACAGCAGTACTACAGCAGTTAGATGATATCAAGTACACAAACAAAGTACGTCTTGCGGATATGATTAAGAAGGAAGAAGGAATTGAAATCAATCCAAGCTCTATCTTCGATATCCAAGTAAAACGTCTACATGAGTACAAGCGTCAACAAATGAACGCATTGTGGGTAATCTATAAGTACCTACAGATCAAGGCAGGTCAAAAGCCAGCTCGTCCTATTACCGTAATCTTTGGTGCAAAAGCAGCACCTGCATACATCATGGCAAAGAACATCATTCACTTGATTATTTGCTTACAAGACTTAATTAAGAACGACCCAGAAGTAAGTCCATACCTAAAGGTTGTTATGTTACAAAACTATAACGTAACAAAGGCAGAAACAGTTATTCCTGCATGTGATATCTCAGAACAGATTTCTCTAGCTTCTAAGGAAGCTTCCGGTACAGGTAACATGAAGTTCATGTTAAATGGTGCTATCACATTAGGTACAAATGACGGTGCTAACGTTGAAATCGGTGAATTAGTAGGTAAAGATAACATCTATACATTCGGACGTTCATCCGACGATGTAATCAAGCTCTATGAAACAAGTGGTTACCACGCAGCTGATTACTACAACAACAGCAAACTCATTCATGCATGTGTAGACTTCATCACAAGTCCAGAACTAATTAAGTTAGGCGACAAGCAGATGCTATCTGACTTACGTGATAACTTAATCAACAAGGACTGGTTCATGACATTACTTGACCTTGAAGAATACTGCAGAGTGAAGGACCGTGTATTAGCTGACTACGAAGATCGTCTTGCATGGAAGAAGAAGTCTTTAGTAAATATTGCTAAGAGTGGATTCTTCTCAAGTGATCGTACAATCTTAGACTATAACCGCGATATCTGGCACTTAAAATAGGAGGTTACCATGATCATACTTGAAATGAATAATGGCAAAGTCATCAAGTTAGAACTTGATGAAACAGCTGCACCAAAGACAGTTGCTAACTTCAACAAACTTGTAAGTGAAGGTTTCTACGATGGATTATCATTCCACCGTATTATCCCAGGATTTATGATCCAAGGTGGTGACCCTGTTGGTAATGGTACTGGTGGTTCCAAGGAAAACATTGTTGGTGAGTTCGCTTCAAACGGATTTAACAATCCTATCAAGCATACTCGTGGTGTTATTTCCATGGCTCGTTCAATGGATCCAAACTCCGCAAGTTCCCAGTTCTTCATCATGCATGCAGATGCTCCACACTTAGATGGAAACTACGCTGCATTTGGACATGTTGTAGAAGGTTTGGAAGTAGTTGATGAGATTGCAAATACTCCAACAGACTTCCGTGATAAGCCAACAACTCCAGTTATTATCAAGCGTGCTTACATCGCTTAAACTATAAAACCTGTGTAATCAAATACACAGGTTTTTCTTTTATCTTTCAACATTAAAAAAGAGCGGTTATCCCGCTCATTAAATTACTTAACTAAGTCCTTTAAAGTCTTACTAGCTTTGAACTTTGGAGCCTTAGTAGCCTTGATCTTAATCTTTTCGCCTGTAGCTGGGTTTAAACCAGTGCGAGCCTTCTTCTTAACTACTGTGAACTTACCAAAGCCATTTAATGAAACTTCGCCACCCTTTTTGATTGTTGTAGCGATTTCATCAAATACGTAATTAACTGCTTCGCCAGCAGCCTTCTTTGTTAAACCGTATTTTTCTGCTAAATCATCTGCTAATGTCTTCTTTGTAACGACTTTTACTGTTGCCATGCTTATGGCCTCCTTTTATTTTGATAATTTTATTGTAATTGATTTTTATGTATTTTCAACCTTTGAATCTTAAAAAAGTGTTTATTTATGCATGTTTTTCACGTTTTTGATGAGAAATTGTTTATTTTTACAAAAAAAGAAGGCATATTGCCCTCTTTTTAATTACTTAGCTGCCTTCTTTAAAGCTTCCTTAGTTGCTGTAATGATTGCGTTAGAAGTAATTGTAGCACCAGAAACTGTATCTACTTCAGCCTTGTTCTGCTTAACGATAGCTGCTGGAACTTCTTCTAAAGCGCCATCAGCGATACCAGCTGTTTCTTTGTGGTCTTTAACTTCTACCTTTTCAATCTTTGAATCAGAAACTGTAACTGCAACTGTAACGTCGCCATTACGTCCTTCAGCTGTTGCTTCATATGTACCGGCCTTGTAAATAGCCTTTGATCCGCAACCTGCTAATGAAAGGATTGTAGCTGCTGCTAAAATGCTCTTAACTAATTTCATGTTCATTTTCTCCTTTAGTCAAATGTATTATACATAATTCTCACTATTTTTGGTATCCATTTATTCTTTTTACATAAATTAATTCTGCATAATCAATTGATGATCACCTGTATGATAATCGATTTTTATATTTGGTTGTACGTTATAACAGAACACATTGAAGCAGATACCTTCTCCACCATCCTCTATAGAACGCGCTTCAATTAACACACCTGTTACCACTAGATTATCCCCTTCAAAGACAGGTGTACATCGATACAACACATGGTTTCCTGTGCGTAAGATATACCATGCTGTCTTATCTTCAAACGGCTGCATTCCCACCACGTTCATATAGCGTGTACCCGTAATTAGATTCTGCACATTTGCATTTTCTCCACTTAATTCATACGCAATCAAGTGACAACGATTGTATAAATATTTTCCATCAATAAAATCATACTTGGCTAAATGCCAACCAGTTGGTTTTACCATGGATATCGACCCACGCTTCTGCGTTGGCATCATATCAATGCCTATCATCGCTATCGCTGGTCCACAGCGACCAAGATAATCCAATTCACTATACGATTCGTATTCATCGCTCTTTAATTCTTCTTCTCTAAAGAATGGAATATTATGATTCACTTCTACATATGGTGATGATGTATACACTGGAATATCCGACACTGAAAATGACGCA
>CALHUY010000077.1 GCA_938039295.1 uncultured Solobacterium sp. | reverse complement strand
AAGCTAGAAAATTACATCATTGTATGGCCACTTCTGCAGCAGCTTTGGGTAGAACCTTAACAGTTACAGCCATTATGGGCAGTGATTTAAAGAACTCCTATGAAAAAGTAACCTGTATCTTTAATGGACATGGTCCAGCAGGTACTGTACTTGCGCAAGCGGATGGTAGTGGAAATGTGAAGGGCTTTATTGGAGATCCTGCAATCTATCTTGTACGTGAAGATGGACATTTAGATGTTGGTAAAGCAATTGGTACAAATGGCACATTAACAGTAACTCGTGATATGGGTCTGAAAGAGCCTTTCTCTGGTATGGTAAATATCCAGACGGGTGAAGTTGGTGATGACTTTGCGTATTACTATGCAATTTCTGAGCAGACACCTTCAGTTGTAAATGTGGGTGTACTAGTAAATCCTGATGGCAGTATTTTGGCTGCAGGTGGATTTATCTTACAGTTACTACCAAACGCAACAGAGGAAGTAATCAGTGCCTGTGAAGCAGTAGCCGCAAAGATGAGACCTGTATCTACATTAATCAGTGAAGGTATGTCGATTGAAGACATCATTCATATGTACTTTGAAGATGCGAATATCCTAGAACATAAGGATGTTCGTTGGTACTGTGGTTGTTCACATGAACACTACAAGGATGCGCTCGCAACGCTTTCTGAACATGACTTACAAGAAATGATTGATGATGGTAAGGGTGCAGATATTCATTGCCAATACTGTAATAAGGAATATCAGTTTACACCAGAAGAATTAAAAGAAGTATTGGAGTTAAAGCAGCGTGGTTAAGATTGGAAATATAGAATTAAAAAATCAGATTATCGCAGCACCTTTAGCGGGTATCTCTAATCCTGTCTATCGGGAAATCATGCATGATTATGGTGCAGGTCTTGTAGTAAGTGAGATGATTAGTGATAAAGCATTGCATTATCAAAATGCAAAGACACAGGATATGTGCCGTATTAGTGAGGGTGAGCATCCAGTAGCTTTACAGTTATTTGGTTGTGATCCTGTGACAATGGCTGAAGCTGCAGAATATCTAACCAAGAATACAAATTGCGATATGATTGATATTAATATGGGCTGTCCTGTACAGAAGGTTGTAAAGGCACACGCAGGAAGCTATTTAATGCAGACACCAGAACTTGCATATGAGGTCATGTGTGCAGTGGTAACACATACAGATCGTCCTGTCACGGTAAAGATGCGTGCAGGATGGGATAGTGATCATATTAACTGTGTGGAAATCGCAAAACTTGCAGAGAAGGCAGGTGTTAGTGCAGTTGCTGTACATGGTCGTACGCGAGGGCAACAATATACAGGTCATTCTAACAATGCATATATCAAAGCAGTAAAGGATGCGGTGAATATCCCTGTCATTGGCAATGGTGATATTCGTACACCGGAAGACGCAAAACGTATGTTAGAAGAAACAGGTTGTGATGCAATCATGATTGGTCGTGGTCTTTTAGGAAGACCATTCTTCTTACAAGAAGTAGATGCTTACCTCAATGGTGGTACTTATGTAGAACCTGATTATAATCAGAAGTTAGACCTTGCATATCGCTATGCAGAGAAGCTTTGTGAATATGAAGGAGAGCGTAATGGCATCTGTATGATGCGTGGTATGGCGGGTTGGTATATTGCTGGATTACCACATGCATCAGAGTATAAGAATCGTTTATCTTCTATCTCTTCACTTCGTGAGATGAAAGAAATTATCGAAGAATATCGTGAATTAATAAAGAACTTTATGGAGAAACAATAACCATAAAGTTTTTTTGTGAATATTATTTTAAACAATATTTTAAATAAAATATGCTAAACTAATCGCATTGAGGTGATGAAGTATGAAAAAAGGACTAGTACTTGAAGGTGGAGCGATGCGTGGAATTTTCACGACAGGCGTTCTCGATGTATTGATGGAAAATAACATTACATTTGATGGTGCGATTGGTGTATCTGCTGGTGCGTGCTTTGGTGTAAATATCAAGAGTAAACAAATTGGCCGTGCTTTTCGTTATAACATGAAGTATGCAAAAGACCCAAGATACGCAAGTGTTCAATCCTGGATTAAAACTGGAGACTTTTTCAATGCAGAATTCTGCTATCATACATTGCCTGAAAAGTTAGACCCGATGGATGCGGTAACATACTCTCAAAATCCAATGAAGTTCTATTTGGTCGCAACTGATATTGAAAGTGGAGAGCCTTATTATTACGATGCTAAAGATATTAATAATGAATCGTTAGACTTTGTACGTGCATCTGCATCAATGCCGATATTTGCAAGTCCAGTACATATCAATGGACATGTTTATCTTGATGGTGGCATTTCTGATTCCATTCCAATCAAGAAGTTTCAGGAGATGGGTTATGAAAAGAATGTTGTGGTATTAACGCAACCAGCAAACTACGTAAAGAAACCTCAGAGTATGATGAAGGCAATTCGTGCGAAGTATCATAAATATCCGAATATGGTTCGTGATTTAGAGTTACGTCATGAAACGTACAATGATACGATTGCATATATCAAACAAGAGGTCACAAAAAATAACGTATTTGTAATTCAACCAGAAGCTAAGTTAGATATTGGAAGAATCGAACATGACCGTAAGCGGATTCGTGCTGTTTACGAGGAAGGTCGTAAAACAGCAATGAAGAGACTTGAAGAATTAAAGAAGTTTTTAAGTCAAGGAGAATGACATCATTTGCAATAGCGAATTATGATAAAATAAATACGCTATTGGGGGAATGATGAACATAACAACAGATATGATACATCGTGATTTACGTAGATATGCAAGCGCGGTGTTGAATAACCAAGTTTCACTCAATTCTATTACTGCAATTAGGGAACGTGATAGAAATCTAAAACGCAAGTTTTATGGGAAGTGGTTTGGTAAAAATACCCATATGGAAGAAAAAGAGATCCTAAGAAATGATGGATCTTCTTTACGTATCTGTATTGTCTATCCAAATCAATTGAGTAAAGAAGAATGCACAGGGCTGTTGTGGCTCCATGGTGGTGGATATGGAACGGCATTGCCAGAGGAGTGCTATCCATATGCAGAGCGTTTCCTAACGAGTGGAAACGTAGTCATGGTGTTGCCAGATTATCGCAAGAGTTATGAAGCACCATATCCTGCTGCTTTAGAAGATGCATATCTAACTCTTAAGTGGATAAAGAAACATGCATGCAAGTTACATATTAATCACCACCAATTATTTGTAGGTGGTGAAAGTGCAGGTGGTGGTCTAGCGGCTGCGTTATCTGCGTATGCACGTGATATGAACGAAGTAAAGATTGCATTTCAGATGCCTTTATATCCGATGATTGATGATCGTCCATCAAGTCAAAATAAACAAGAGACATTAGCTTGGACTACTTCACAAAAGTATTTCCATTGGCAGTTATATAAACGTAATCTTCAGGATGTACCGGTGTATTGTGCACCTGCACGTTTAAAGGATTTTCGAAATCTACCACCAACATTTACAGTTGTAGGAACACTAGGACCATTCCATGAAGAAACAGTAACCTATATGAAACATCTGTATAAAGCAGGTGTTACAATCATGTTGAAAGAGTATGAAGGTTGTTTTCATATGTTTGATACACAATGTCCAAATGCAAAGGTATCCAAAGAAGTCATACGCCTTGAGCAGAAAGTATTTCAATATGCTCAACAAAACTTCTTTGCAAGACAAGATGAAATCAGCCAAGATGATAAATCTTTCCAAGAAGATGTATTCCGTGGTTTTCATGCATACATGGATATAGAAAGTAAATATTAAAGGAAAGCCCAGGATGTTTCCCGGGCTTTTAAAGTTGTTCTGCTTGTACTTGAATAAGATTCTGAAGCTGCATGCGATATAATAGTAAATCATCCACAAGTGGATTTAGTACAGCTGCCGCAACCTTTGTGTTTATATTTAAGAAATCTAATAAGTCTTGTTTTGTGGCAACATAGATGTGCTCATCTTTCTGTAAAGTTGGTTTAAACTCTTGTAGACCTTCTAATGTAGAAAATACAGGAAGATACTTTTCATCATCGGTTGCCTGCATCAAATCAACGCGGTCAATATCAGATGCTTGAATATAATCGTTTGTAATAACCTCTTTTTTTGGATAGAAGGCAATATAGAATCGACGATCACCAGCCATATAAAGTGTTAACTCTTCTAGTACCTTTTTCATACCCTCTTCACTAAGAGGTGCTTTACGTTGTAAGAGTAGATTTTCTAGTTTTGTATCTATCGTTGTATCTGTTAATGAATTAAATTTTTGCATGTAACCCTCACCATTTCTTCATTTATTATATAATAGGAACATGAAAATAATATTCTCACCAACAAAAAAGATGATTCAAGATGAAGATTTAGCCCCAAAAACGACACCGGTTTTTCTTTCGAAAACAGAGAAATTACTAGAAAAACTACGTAGTATGAGTGCTGAACAACTACAACATATGTATCGTTGTAACGATAAGATCCTAGCTGAAAATATCAAGCGTATTGAAACGATGAACTTGTATGAGAATCTTTCGCCTGCGTTATTCAGTTATAGTGGTCTTGCATTTCAGCATTTATCTGCGACTTCTCTATGTCAAGATGAGCTAGACTATCTGCAAGAGCACTTCCGAATTCTTTCTGGGTTCTATGGTGTACTAAAACCAATGGATGGCATTACACCATATCGATTGGAAATGTTATCGGTGTTTCCGGATGGAAGTAACTTATATGACTATTGGAACGATGCGCTCTATCGTGAACTCAACGATAATGTGATTATCAATCTCGCCTCAGAAGAATATTCACGCTGTATCAAAGACTATCTTCAAGAAAATGATCGAATGATTCACATTGTCTTTGGTGAATTTAAGAATGGAAAGCTTATCACAAAGGCAACCAAGGCAAAGATGGCACGTGGAGATATGATTTGGTATATGGCACAAAATCATATCACTGATCCAGAGGATATCAAGAAATTTAGTGAACATTATCGCTACGCAGAAGAACTCTCTGACGATACACATTTTGTGTTCGTCAGTCAGGAGTAAGCTAGAATGATTGTTATTATTATCTTGATTGTTATTTGTTTACTCTATTTATGGATGATTCATCCTCAAAATCTCAAAGCTGAAAAGTGGAAGGGTTTTCGTCATCGTTACTACGCCCATCGAGGTTTGCATGATGCGCAAAGCGATATTCCTGAAAATTCAATAGCTGCTTTTTTAAAAGCAGTAGAGAATGGATATGGAATTGAACTGGATGTTCAACTTACCAAAGATGGTAGGCCTGTTATCTTTCACGATGTAAAGACAGGAAGACTATTACGTGATGAAAAGGGTGCAGTTGTTAATAAAGTATTAACAGAACTCACGCTAGAAGAATTGCAGAGATATCACTTACTAACAAGCAAAGAACAAGTTCCTCTGTTTGAAGATGTATTGAAATTAGTGGATGGAAAAGTACCTTTGATTGTAGAGCTAAAGGTGGCGAATTCATCAATGGATATAAGTGCTTTATGTAGTAAGTCTGATTTATTATTACAGAAGTATCATGGTTTATATTGTGTAGAATCATTTCATCCTGCTTGTGTAAACTGGTATCGTAAGAATCGTCCAGAGATTATTCGTGGACAACTTGCAGAACATCCAAACGCGCAAGCAAAAGGAAAGATGTATTTCGCGACGAGGATTATGCAGTATCTTTTAACAAACTTTATCACGCGACCAAACTTTATTGCGTATAACCATCACAACCGCCATAACCTTTCACGCATGTTGTGTCATCGTTTATTTAAAAATCCTGCGATTGCTTGGACAATCCGCTCCCAACGGGAGTTAGAAGATAATCGTAAGTACTTTGATTATTTTATTTTTGAACACTTTATACCAAATGTTGAATCAAGTTCCGAAGAACAGTAAATGTTTCGGAACTTTTCATTTGAACAAGGTTTTGAATAGAGAATAATATGATAAAATACTAACTATAAGGAGCTCCAATCCGGAATGAGTGATACGAGTAATTTTATTTTGAATTTATCAGTATTGTTTCGCAATACACAAAAATATTTTGATAAGATGCTGGCGCCATATGATATTGGTTCCGGCCAATTAACATTTTTATTGATTATCAATGAGAATGAAGGTATTACAATGCAGGACGTTACACGTATCAGTGAAGTGGATAAAGGTACCACAACAAAGAGTATTCAACGTCTTATTGAGCAGGGATATGTTAGTGCAGAACAAGATGAAAAAGACCATCGTATGAAGCATTTACATACGACAGATAAAGCCTCCACAATGATGACAGCCGTATATGATTTTAGAAATCAATGTCGTGCAGCACTAGCGAGTGGTGTTGATTTTGACCAGTTTGAAGAGATGCTAAACGTTGCCTGTGAAAACTCTCGTCATATTTTAACGAGTGAGCCAACTGCGTTCCATACACTCAAAATTGGTGCTCTACAAAAGACAACAATTACAGATTACCCAGGAAAAGTAGCAGCGACAATCTATACATCGGGATGTAACATGAAGTGTCCATTCTGTAATCAGAAAGATCTTGTGTTTATTCCAGAGAAATATCGCTATATCGCACCAGAGGAAATTCTTGCATACCTCAACCAACGTAGTGGTTTATTGGATGGTGTGGTTATCAGTGGTGGTGAGCCTTTATTACAAGAGGAGCTTATTTCATTTATTCGTCAGATTAAAGAACTTGGCTATGCAGTAAAGTTAGATACGAATGGCACATACAATGAGAAGCTAGGAATATTATTGGAAGAAAACTTGTTAGATTTTGTGTCACTTGATATGAAGAATAGCGCTGAGAAGTATCCATTAACCTCTGGACTTAAATCAGATGTAGAATACAAGCTTCCTATTACAGAAAGCGTACGCTTACTGCAAGAATATAAAGTAGAACATGAATTTAAGACAACCGTTGTCAAAGAATTTCATACGGTTGAAGATTTGATAAAGATTGCCAAGTTTATTGGTAGTGATGCACATTATGTATTACAACAATTTGTTTCTTCAGATACAGTCATTCAGCCTGACCTGCATGCATATACTGCGGAAGAGATGGAAGAAATGAAGAAAGCAGTTGAACCATATGTGAAGACTGTAGAATTAAGATTAGCGAAGGAGGTGTAAGTGATGTATCGTGTTAAGAAAAGAGATGGCAGTACCGCAGCGTTTAACATCAAGAAGGTCGCAAGTGCGATTCGTAAAGCATTTGATGCATGTGATCGTGAATATACCGATAGCGTCATTGATTTAATTGCACTTCGTATTACAAGTGATTTTGAACCGAAGATTCAGAATAGTTTAATCGATGTAGAAAAGATTCAGGATAGTGCAGAAAAGGTATTAAGTGAATCTGGATATGCGGATGTATCAAAGGCATATATTCTCTATCGTAAACAGCGTGAGAATGTACGTAATATTACAAACACAACATTTGATTATCATTCTGTTGTGGACAATTATATCAATACAGGAAATCAACACAACAAAGGGAATACAACTTACTCTGTTGGTGGTTTGATTCTATCAAACTCTGCCTCCATCACCACCAATTATTGGTTGAGTGAAGTATATGACGAAGAGGTTGCCAATGCGCATCGTGATGGGGATATTCATATTCATGATTTGAATATGTTAACAGGTTGTAATGCAGGGTGGTCTTTAAAAGAGTTAATCCAACAAGGTTTAGGTGGAGTAGCGAAGCAGACTTCTTCCGCTCCTGCAAAGCATCTGATTACAATCTGCAATCAGATTGTAAACTTCTTTGGGATTATGCAAAATGAATGGGCAGGAGCGCAATCCTTCTCATCCTTTGATACGTATTTAGCTCCATTTGTACGCATGGATCATTTATCATTTGATGAAGTGAAGCAAAACATGCAGACATTGATTTATGGTTTAAATACACCATCTCGCTGGGGAACAATTTCTCCGTTTGCGAATCTCTGCTTTGACTGGACAGTTCCTGAAGATCTCGCAAAGCGTCCAGCAATTGTTGGTGGTGTTGAACAAGACTTTACATATGGTGATTGTCAGGATGAAATGGCACTCATTAATCGTGCCTTCCTGGAAGTTATCTTAGAAGGTGATGCGGAAGGAAATACATTAGCTTTCCCAATTCCAACATATGCGATTACAAAGAAGTTTGATTGGAATGACGAGGATGCGAAGCTATTACTAGATGTAACTGTAAAGACAGGACTTCCATATTTTGCAAATTTCATTAACGGTGACTTAAAGCAAAAGAATGCACGTAGCATCTTTAGTGGCACGCATTTTAACGCAAAGAAGCTATTTAAGAAGACAGGTGGCTTATTTGCGTATGGAGAGAATACAGGAACGATAGGGACTGTATCTATCAATATGGCTAGACTTGCCTATCTTGCAAAGGATGAAGAAGACTTTCTCAAACATCTAGATAAGGTATTAGATATCTCTGCTCGCTCTTTAAGTACAAAACGCCAAGTACTTGCGAGTCTTTTAGAGGCAGGATTGTATCCTTATACAAAACATTATCTTGGTAGCTTTGATAATCATTTCTCTTCAATTGGAATTGTAGGAATGAATGAAGCATGCATGAATGCAAAGTGGATCCAAAAGGGTTTAGAAGCAGAAGAGGCACAGGAATTTGCAGAGAATGTACTCATGCATGTGCGTAAGCGTTTAAAGGAATATCAAGCAGACCACCATGAACTCTTTAGTATTGAAGCTGTGGCTGCTGGAGATATCTCACATCGCTTTGCGCTAAAGGATCAAAAAGAATATCCTGATATGATTATTGCGATGCAAGGTGATACACCATACTATACAGGTAGTACAGAGTTACCAATTGATGGAAATGTAGATTTATTTACTCGCTTAGATATACAGAATCGTATGCAGGAAATCTATACTGGTGGAACTATCTTCAATGTACGTCTTGCGAAAAATGAGTATGACGCAAAAGGAATTGCAGTACTTTTAGAACGTATTATGGAAAACTATACAATTCCATATATTACACTCAATACATGTAATCGTGATTATCCAATTGAAGGATATCTCTATCAAGAGGCTGTTAACGAAAGATGAGTAAACTTCCACAATTAATCACGACAAAGAATTGTCCAAAGTGCAAACTTATCAAAGAATACATGTCACAAAGAAACTTTACATACGAAGTTTTAGAAGCAGAAAAGAATATGAAGCTTTGTAGAAATCTAGGTATTATGATAGCACCGACGATGTTAGTCCATTATGAGGGCGAAATTGAACAACTCATCGGTTTTGAGGCAATTCAGAAGTTTGTTGATAAATATGACAAGTAGTATAAAAGCCAAGAATATTCTTGGTTTTTTTGTGAAAAAATGTGAGAAGAATCGCTGACGATGCGAAATGAAACGATAGATGTTACAATACTTGGTATGAAAAAGAGGAAAGTTGACTTTAAAAGGTTAATATTAGTGCTAGTCGCTGCTGCGATGTTGTTTGTGGCAGTGGGTAGTGTCTTGTTATATGGATTCTCTTTCGTCTATGACGCATTCCGTAGAATGACTACAGGTATAACCTTATCAATTGATGAATCAAAGTTAAATGTGGAATATGGTTCTACGTTTGATCCAAAGGAGATTATTTTAGACTCTGTCGGGGATTTGGAAGTTGAAGGTACGGTAAATACAAACCAGGTAGGTAGTTATCCGATTGTATACCGCTTAAAAGACAAAGATGTTCAAAAGGAATTTAAATACAATGTTACGGTAGAAGACCATATAGCTCCAAGTATTACACTTGCGGATACTGCAGTTGCGGTAAATCGTGGAGAAAGTTTTCAGGCTTCATCGGTTGTGCGCACTGTAAGCGATCCTGTTGATGGAAACTTATCATATAGTAACGAACTATCCAATGGAACCTATACAATCAATGGAACAGTAGATACAAATACGATGGGTACATACCCTGTAACTGTCACTGCAAAGGATAAGAACGGCTTAGAAACAAGCAGTATTTCATATGTGACGGTTGTAGACCCTTCAATCAGTACGCCGTATATGATTCGTGTCAATCGTGTATTCAATACCGTAACAATTTATGCATATGATCAAACAACAGGTAGTTGTTCGATTCCTGTTAAGGCAATGTTATGTTCTGTGGGACCAGAAACACCAGCAGGTGTGTTCCATACCTTTAACCGTAGCCGTTGGCGTCCATTGTATGGTGATGTATATGGTCAATATGTAACAGATATCGTAAATGATATTTTATTCCACTCTGTTCCCTACTTTACACAGAATCCAAGTGATTTAGAGTACGAAGAGTTTAATAAGTTAGGAACATCAGCTTCACTAGGTTGTGTGCGTCTATCAGTGAAAGACGTAAAGTGGATTTATGACTACTGTCCATTAGGTGTAACGGTTGAAATCTATGATGATGCAGAAAATCCTGGACCACTAGGGTTACCTGAGCAGACTAAGATTGATGTAACAAATCCAAATCGTGGTTGGGACCCAACTGATCCAGATCCAAGTAACCCTTGGTTATCACTAACAAATTAAAATGAACCCTGTAATGTTTGATAACAACTTTATGGGGTTTTCTTATATAATAATTGTATCTAGTTTTAGATAGTGGGGAGGTAAGGATGAGTGGACGCAAGATTTTAATTATCGGAGGTACTGGTGTTATTTCTTCAGCTGTACTAGGAATGCTAGCGAAAAGTCGTGATACAGAACTATATGTTATCAATCGTGGACATCGTCCATTACCTGTAATAGCAAACCATATTATCTGTGACGCCAATGATACAGCTGAGATGCAGAAGATTATTGGCAATACTGTATTTGATGCGGTCATTGACTTCGTGGTCTATACACCAGACCAAGCAAAAGATCGTGTGTATCTATTCCAAAATCATACAAGACAATATATTTTCATCTCTACTGTCGTTGTATTCAACCATGAAAATAACTTCATTCTCAATGAAGATTCTGTACAGAAGAATCGATTGTCAAAGTATGGAAGAGATAAGGCGGCCTGTGAAGATGTATTCAACCAAGCTGCGAAGAAGGGCTTTCCAATCACTATCGTTAGACCTTCACAGACTTATGGCTTTGACCGTTTCCCGCTCAGTGTAAAGGGTAAGAATTGCTGGAGTGTCGTATCGAGAATTCTGAATGATAAACCAGTGATTATTCATGGGGATGGCCAATCCATCTGGCATATGATGCATAGCTATGACTTTGCGTATAACTTTATTCAACTGATTGGAAATATGAATGCAATCAATCGTTCTATTAATCTCGTTAATCCAGAGATTGTAACTTGGGATATGATTTACGATTCATTAGGAAAGGCTTTAAATCGTAAGGTACAGAAAGTACATATCGCATCTGAAACACTTGCGATGAGCACAAAGTATCCTCTTTCAGAACAGATTGCTGGAGATAAACAATTCTCTAATCTGTATACAGATATCGTAAGGGATACATTAATTCCTGACTTTAAATGCTTAATCAATTTAGAAAAAGGAATTGAGCTTTATACACAATATATCTGGGAACATAGTGAATCAAGAATTGAAGATTCTGACTTTGACGTATGGTGTGATCAGGTGGTGAATGATTACCATGCCTATATGGGTAGATTCAATGCAAAATTCTAAACGTAGAGAAATCTACGTTTTTTTCTTGAGATAGTATTTCTTGACATATACCCTATGGGGGTATATAACAGATATGTAAAACGGAGGTGTGTTAGATGCATCAATGTGAAGTAAGACATAAAAAAAGAACTGCTGATGAGCAGAAGAAGCTTGTGACAAGATTAAAGCGGATTGAAGGTCAGGTACGTGGAATACAGAAGATGGTCGAGGATGATTTATACTGTCCAGATATCTTGGTTCAGGTATCTGCTGTTACAAGTGCCTTAAATAGTTTTAATAAAGAATTATTGGCATGCCACATTCGTGGCTGTGTCGCAACAGATATTCGACAAGGAAAAGATGAGTCAATTGATGAACTCGTAACAGTACTTCAGAAGTTAATGAAGTAATTAGAAATGAGGTTTTATGGAAAAATATATTGTAGAAGGTATGACTTGTGCGTCTTGCCAAGCCAGAGTTGAAAAAGCTGTATCCAAGGTAGATGGTGTACAATCCTGTGCAGTCAGTCTACTAACAAATTCCATGGGAGTTGAAGGTAACGCAGATCCAAATGCGGTTATAAAAGCTGTCGAGAATGCGGGTTACAGTGCAAAGTTACAGTCAGAGACTAATATTGAAAAAGAAAATACAGCTAGTGTTTCTGCAGAAGAGGAAGCTTTACAGGATCATGAGACACCGAAGTTAAAGAAGCGTCTATGGTATTCACTAGGCTACTTAGTGATCCTAATGTATATCACGATGGGTCATGGCATGTTAGGCTTGCCATTACCATCCTTCTTAAATCACAATCATATTGGTTTAGGTTTAACACAGATGTTTCTAACATTAATTGTGATGATTATCAATAAGAAGTTCTTTATCAGTGGATTTAAGTCATTCATGCATGGTTCTCCAAACATGGACACATTAGTTGCATTAGGTTCTTCTGTATCATTTGTTTGGTCAGTATACGTGTTGTTTGTGATGACAGTGCAGATTACAAACGGTGTGGAGAACATGGAATTGATGCCACTCTATCACAATCAGTTATATTTTGAATCTGCCGCAATGATACTGGTATTTATCACAATTGGTAAGATGCTAGAAGCGATGTCGAAGGGTAAGACAACAGATGCGCTAAAGAGTTTAATGAAATTAGCACCTAAGAAGGCAACGGTCATTCGTGATGGTGTTGAAACAATCGTTAATATCGATGAAGTGAAATTAGATGATATCTTCGTTGTAAAACCAGGTGAAAGTATTCCGGTAGATGGAGTGATAATTTCAGGCGATAGTTCCATCAATGAATCCGCTTTAACAGGTGAATCGGTACCAGTGGATAAGAGTGTCAATGATACGATTAGTGCAGGTACATTAAATATTTCTGGATATTTACAAGCGAAGGCTACGCATGTTGGAAAAGATACGACACTTTCTAAGATCATTCAGATGGTTAGTGATGCGGCTGCCACAAAGGCTCCGATTGCTAAGATAGCTGATCAAATCTCTGCAGTATTCGTGCCTGCGGTCATTGTCATTTCCATTATTGTAATGATTGGTTGGTTACTTGCAGGAGCTAGCTTTGTATATGCACTTGAACGTGCAATCTCGGTACTCGTTATTTCCTGTCCATGTGCATTAGGACTAGCAACACCAGTCGCCATCATGGTGGGAAATGGAATTGGCTTCCAACATGGTATCTTATTTAAAACATCTGAATCATTAGAAGAAATGGGCAAGATGAATATTATCGCACTCGATAAGACGGGAACGATTACAACTGGACAACCAGTTGTAAAGGATATCTATCCAATTGGAGATATGAGTAAAAATGATTTACTTCAAATCGCATATTCTGTTGAACAGAAATCCGAGCATCCATTTGCCAAAGCAATCATTGCGAAAGCACAACAAGAAAATATTCAAGCATTACCAACAGAACAGTTCAAGAATGTTGTTGGTAGTGGTATCGAAGCGACATTAAATCATCATCTCATTCAAGCAGGATCAATGAGTTATATACGTACAATCACAGATATATCTCAAGACATCCAAGCAAAAGCAGATGCATATGCAAGTGAAGGTAAGACACCATTATTCTTTGCACAAGATGGGAAACTCATAGGTATGATTACCGCTGCAGATACAATCAAGGAAGATTCATTCGACGCAATTACAAAGCTAAAGAAGCTGGGTATGCAGGTAGTTATGTTAACGGGTGATAATGAGCGTACTGCTAGTGCGATTGCGAAGGTTGCAGGTGTTGACCGTGTTGTGGCTGGTGTAAAACCAGATGGAAAAGAAGCAGTTATCTCAGAACTTCAAAAACAAGGAAAAGTTGCGATGGTTGGTGATGGTATCAATGATGCACCAGCACTGACAAAAGCAGATATTGGTATTGCGATTGGTGCAGGTACTGATGTCGCAATTGATTCTGCAGATATCGTATTGTCTAACTCTACATTAACAGATGTTGTTAGAGCTGTTAGACTGAGTCGAGCAACACTGCGTAATGTCAAAGAGAATCTATTCTGGGCATTCTTCTACAACTTGATTTGTATTCCATTAGCAGCTGGTTTATTTGGATTGTCGATGAATCCAATGTTCGGTGCAGCAGCGATGGCATTATCAAGTGTTACAGTATGCATGAATGCTTTAAGATTAAATTTATTTAAGATTGATAAAGATATTGAAGAAAAACATATTCAAAGAGAAAAACATATAGAAAGAAAAGAGGAAAAACAAATGGAAAAGAAGATTATGATTGAAGGTATGGTGTGTGGTCATTGTGAAAAGGCTGTAAAGAATGCACTAGAAAAGATTGATGGTGTATCATCTGCCGAAGTATCACATGTTAGTAAGCAGGCTATCGTAACATTAAATAAAGAAGTATCTAATGAAGAGTTACGTAAAGCTGTTGAAGCAGAAGATTATACAGTTACAGGAATTGAGTAACAACTAGATATCGATGATATTCATCGATATCTTTTTCGGTTAGTTTTATCAAACCATGCATACAAGAAAGAATGTCAAAAAATGGCATTCTTTTTTATACTTTCAAAGGATTTTGTAGTACTATGTTATCTTGTGAAAAAACTAATTAAATATTAAAATGTATAAAAATAAACAACAAGGAGTAAATATGTACGAAATTTTCGAGACCAAAGAACGGTTGAGTGCAGATAACACCTTGGAAGCCCAAAAAGTACGTGATACATTAAAAGATCATCGTGTATATCTCATTAATTTAATGGCTTCGCCAGGTGCAGGTAAGACAACAACACTCGTCAGAATGATAAAGGAGTTGAAGAAGGATTACCGCGTAGGTGTGATGGAAGCGGACGTCGATTCTGATGTGGACGCAAAGACAATTTCTAATCTAGGAGTAAAAGTAATTCAGCTCCATACAGGTGGTAGTTGTCATATGACAGCAGATATGACTGCCCGCGGAATGGATAGACTCAACATTGAAGATTTAGATGTTGTGATTTTGGAGAATATTGGTAACTTGGTATGTCCAGCTGAGTTTGATACTGGTGCGAATTTAAAATTAGTTATTCTAAGTATTCCAGAGGGTGATGATAAGCCACTAAAATATCCACTCATGTTTCAGGTGGGGGATATCTTACTTTTTAATAAAATTGATACAAAGGCTATCTTTGATTTTGATGAAGAACGCTGTAAGGACCATGTACGTAAGCTAAATCCAAATATGGAATTCTATCCAATCAGCGCAAAGACTGGTGAAGGATTTGATGACATGATGACTGCGATACGCAAACGTATCGAAGCGTGGAGGAATGCTGAATGAAAATCATAGAACTCCATAAGAGTATTACTGCATCAAATGACATGGATGCAGATGCACTACGTGCACAAATGAAAAAACAGGGAACACTGCTTATCAACCTAATGAGTTCTCCTGGCTCTGGTAAGACCACACTTTTAAGTTCAACGATACAGATGTTAACTGATATTAAGATTGCAGTTTTAGAAGCTGATATTGAATCGGCAGTCGATGCAGAAAGAATCGAACAGTTAGGTGCTGTAGCAGTACAGGTACATACAGATGGCATGTGTCATATGGATGCAGGAATGACAAAGACTGGTATTGATGCGATGAAGGAGCACGCTATCGATTTAGCATTCTTGGAGAATGTGGGAAATCTAATTTGTCCTGCAGAATATGATACAGGTGCTGGAAAGAATGTCATGATTCTAAGTGTGACAGAAGGTGATGACAAACCTCTCAAATATCCATTGATGTTTGAAAAGAGTGATGCCCTAGTCATCAGTAAGATTGATGCGCTACCATATTTTGATTTTGATTTAGAAACATGTATCAAACGTGTAAAGCGTTTGAATCCAAATATTCAGATATTTCCAGTGAGTGCTAAAACCAAAGAGGGAATGCAAGAGTGGCTAAACTGGTTACAACAAGAAGTAACTGAGTGGAAAGAGAGATAATAATTATGACAACTGCCCCAAAGAAGAGAATGACGAATGAACGTGACTTCGTTCCAGATCCAAATTATGTAGCAGCAGATCCAGAAAAGGAAAAACTATTACTAGACCTTGCATGCATGATTACCAACCGTATCAAGGCAAAGTTAACACATTCTGTTAAAACAGAAGATCCAGAATACTGGATGTTAGATGAACTACTTACAAAAGAAGAAGTAAAGTTCATGTTATCGTTCAAGAAGACTCGTGTTGGATATAAACCGGAAGTTCTAGCGAAGAAAAATAATATGACGCTAGAAGAAACACAGAAGATGATTGACCATCTCTGTTGGATTGGTTTGATTGAGATGAACCGTGAAAATCCAGAGAACGAGAAACAGTATAATGTGCCTATTTTCGTTCCAGGTTCTGCTGAGTTTATGATGATGAATGATGAACTAACAGAAGCACATCCAAACCTTGCGACATTCTTTAACTTAATGACACAGATGCCACTAGAACCTGTAACACCAATGGTTCCACTTGGTGGAGGCGGTATTGGTATGCATGTGATTCCTGTAGAAAAGGCAATTGAACATGTAAACCAATCTGTATCTGTAGAACACTTGAGTCACTGGTTAGATAAGTATGATAAGTACGCAATTAGTCAATGTACATGCCGTCGCCAACAAGAGATGCGCGGTGAAGGCTCTGGTGAAATCAATGGTGAATTCTGTATTGGTGTTGGAGACATGGCTGAATATCAGGTTGATCGTGGTAGAGCACGTTATGTTTCCTATGACGAAGTCTTAGAAATCTTGAAACGTGGTGAACGTCATGGCTTTGTACATCAAATTACGAATATTGATGGTGAAGGTAAGATTGTAGGTATCTGTAACTGTGCACCTGGTGTATGCAATGCATTACGTACATCACAGTTGTACAATACACCAAACTTATCGCGTTCTGCATATCGAGCACATGTTGAGAAAGAAAAATGTGTTGCCTGTGGTAAGTGTGTGGAAGTTTGCCCAGTAGGTGCTGCAAAGCTTGGTCAGAAGTTATGTACAAGTTTAGGCGCAATCAAGTATCCAACAACATTACTCCCAGATGAGACAGAATGGGGCGAAGACCATTGGAATCCAGATTATCGTGAAACTTCTAAGATTAACTGTTATGACACTGGTACAGCACCATGTAAGACAGCTTGTCCTGCTCACTTAGCAGTACAAGGATATGTAAAGATGGCTTCTGAAGGAAGATTTATGGATGCCCTCAAACTAATCAAGCAGGATAATCCATTCCCTGCAGTATGTGGAGCAATCTGTAATCGTCGTTGTGAAGATGCATGTACACGTGGTAAGGTTGACCAACCTATCGCAATTGATGAAATCAAGAAGTACATTGCGGCACAAGAATTAAATGCAGAGACACGTTTTGTTCCTCTATGCGAAAAGGATGATGGAGGAATGTGGTCTGATAAATATAAGATTGCGATTATCGGTGCTGGACCTGCTGGTCTTTCTGCAGCGTATTATCTACGCATGCATGGATACCCTGTAACAGTATTTGAAAAGGAAAGCCGTGCAGGAGGTATGTTGCTGAATGGTATTCCATCTTTCCGCTTAGAAAAAGATATTATCGAAGCTGAAATCGATGTTCTACGTCAAATGGGTGTTGAGTTTAAATACAACATTGAAATTGGTAAGGACACAACAATCCCATCATTACGTAGTGAGGGCTATAAAGCATTCTATATTGCGATTGGTGCCCAAGGTGGACGTAAGACAGGTGTTCCTGGTGAAGACGCAAATGGTGTTCAAACAGGTGTAGAGTTCTTGCGAAAGGCAAATAATGAAGCTTTAAGACATGGATTAGAAGGTGATGTAGTCGTCATCGGTGGTGGTAATGTTGCGGTTGACGTTGCGCGTACTGCTGTTCGTTTAACAGAAGGCAAAGTTACAATGTTATGTCTTGAGTCTGAAAAGGAAATGCCTGCCGCTGCTGATGAAGTGCTAGAAGCCAAGGAAGAAGATATTTCTGTTATGAATGGTTGGGGACCAAAGGAAATCTTAACTGAAAATGGAAATGTCACAGCTGTTGTATTTAAGAAGTGCTTATCTGTGAAGGATGCGGATGGTAAGTTTAATCCTCAATATGATGAAAACGAAACTATCACAGTTCCATGCAAGAATGTATTATTATCCATTGGACAATCGATTGAATGGGGTGAGCTCTTAGAAGGTACAAAGGTTGAACTTAACCGCAACAATACTGCTAAGGCTGACCCAGTCACATTACAGACTGCTGATCCAGATATCTTTGTGGGTGGTGATGTATACACAGGTCCAAGATTTGCGATTGATGCAATTGCGGCTGGTAGAATCGTAGAAGACTCCATTAATCGTTTCGTTCATCCAGGACAATCCATGACAATCAATCGTGACCTACGTCATTTCATTGAATTAAATAAGGATGACGTTGTATTAGAAGAATTTGATACAGCTAAGCGACAGGTCCCTGGACATAAACAAGGAAATCCAAAGGCTACATTCAACGATATGCGTTTGGCATTTACGGATGAACAAGTCCGTACAGAAGCAAAACGTTGTTTAGGCTGCGGCGCAACATTTGTGGACCTTAATAAGTGTATTGGTTGTGGTCTATGTACAACACGTTGTGAATTCGATGCAATTCACTTACAAAGAGATTTACCAGACGCTTCTAGAATGTATCGTTGTGAAGATAAGATTAAGGCTGTTCTTCCTTACGCTGCAAAACGTAAACTAAAGATATTGTTTAAGAAGAAGAGTGCAAACCATGCATGAGATGGGAATTGTTACACACCTTGCAAAATCTCTAAGCGAAATGGCAGAGGAAAATAAGGTCACAAAATATGGTTCCGTAACCCTCGAGGTTGGCGAAGTATCGGGTATTATGACGGATTACTTCGTAGATTGCTGGAATTATTTCAAAGTAAAATATCCTCTATTACTAGAGTGTGAATTAAAACTTGAGACAATTCCTGCCGTGACATTTTGTGAATCGTGTAAACAAGAATATGAGACAGTAAAATACGGAAGAATATGCCCATACTGCGGTAGTGAAGAGACATACCTTGTAAAAGGTGATGAATGCGTTATTAAAGAAGTTGAAGCAGAAACAGAAGAGTAGAAAATCAAAATCTACTCTTCTTTTTTAGATGAATTGTTATATAATGAACGATATTCTTTGAAGGGGGGGGATACGTGATGAGAAAAAGTATGGTAGAGGGAAACCCTTTAAAACTGATATTACAATTTGCGATTCCACTCTTATTAGGAAATCTATTCCAACAAACATATAATGTGGCAGATGCCGCAATTGTAGGACAAACACTAGGCTCAGAAGCGTTAGCGGCTGTTGGTGCAACTAGCAGTGTCCAGTTTTTGGTATTGGGATTTTGTATTGGTACAATGGCAGGGTTTGCGGTACCGATTGCCCAACGCTTTGGCGCAAATGATTCAAAGGGAATGCAGAGATTTGAATTTCAAGGTTGTATTTGGACATTTATTATTGCGGTGATTTTAACTGCAGCAACTTGTTTCTTTTGTCCATTAATCTTGGATTTATTGCGAGTACCAGCTGAAATCTATCAGGACACATACAACTATATTATTGTTATTTTTATTGGCATACCATTTACACTTTTATATAACTATTTATCGAGTATCTTACGAGCAATCGGCGACTCTAAAACACCATTTATCTTCCTAGCAATTTCTGCTGTATTGAATATCTTTTTGGATATCTTCTGTATTATTAACTTGAAGTGGGGTGTTGCAGGAGCAGCGATTGCGACTGTATTCTCACAAGCTGTATCAGCTGTTCTATGCTTGATTTTAATTGTGATGAAATTTCCAATCTTGCATATTCATTCAGAAGAAAGAAAGTTCGATCCAGAACTATCAAAACGACTATTGATAATGGGAATTCCGATGGGTTTACAATATTCAATCACAGCCATCGGTTCAATGATTATGCAATCGGCAAATAACTCTCTAGGAACAGTGTATGTTTCTGCCTTTACTGCTGCTGTTAAGATTAAGCAGTTCTTATTATGCCCATTTGATGCTTTAGCTACTGCTGTTTCTACCTTTGTCTCACAAAACTACGGCGCAAAGAAAGAAGATCGTATCAAAGAAGGTTTGCGAAAGGGTACCTATGTTGGTGTCACATATGGAGTACTAGCGGGAATCTTTATGATTTTATTTGGTAAAGTACTCAGTACTTTATTTATTACAGGTGATGAAACAGTATTAGCTGCGGCAGATTTATATCTAAGAAGAATGGGATATGCTTGGTGGTTATTAGGTATCTTGAATGTTGTGCGTATGAGTATTCAAGGATTAGGATATGCGATGCGTGCAATTTATTGTGGTGTTGTTGAGATGATTTGTCGTACAGCTGTCTGTGTGTTCTTAGTGGCTGACTTTGGATACAATGCGATTACATGGGCAGATCAAAGTGCGTGGCTTGGTGCGGTACTCTATCTAATCCCAGTAACGATTATCACAATGCGTGATATCTCAGAACAGATTCACAATGAAGCTAACGCTGCTATATTGATGAAATAAATAAGAAATAGAATAAAAAAAGGGAAGAACCTTTCGGAACTTCCCTTTTGTTTATGGTGGTCTCTGAGGGGCTCGAACCCTCGACCCACTGATTAAGAGTCAGTTGCTCTACCAACTGAGCTAAGAAACCATCTCGCTTAATGCTTTATGATTATATAATTTAAATTTTATCTTTGCAAGAGGTTTTTAAGATAAATTTCTTTCGTTTGACTTTTTTTCGCAATTTTACAGAAAAAATTAAAAATGACTTGCTTGTGACGTTGCGTGATAAACTATCATTATTATGAGGTGAGTGATATGTGTGATACTATCGAAAGAAATAAACTTAAGATGTATTCGACAGGTGAGATTGCGAAATTATGCGGTATTACAGTTCGTACTGTTCAATATTATGACCAACGTGGATTACTAATTCCTACTGAACTAAGCGAAGGTGGTAGACGCATGTATACTTCCGAAGATGTAGAAAAATTAAGATTATTAATTTATTTGCGTTCTCTAGGATTATCTATTGATGATATTGCCAGTATTTATCAGCAAGACAATGGTGAGAATATAATTAAGGCTTTAATTGATGAACGTATATTTGCGATAGAGAAAGAAGTTGAGGAACAAAAAATAAAACTTCAAGATGCGAAATCTTTTCGTGAACAATTAAAGGCGCTACCAGTGATAACACCAGCATCAATGCCCAATATTGCGTATATTTTGAAACGGAAAGAACGATTGAAACATTACCGGATACAGCTTTTCATTATTGGAATTATGGTTGGAATCATACAAGGTGCATCTTTTATGTATTCGCTATTTAGTGGAAAGTGGTGGATATATCTTGTTGTTGAGGTATTGATAATTATTTTTGGATCAATTTTATTCAAAAAATATATGAATATTGTTGCCTATATCTGTCCGGAATGTCATACCGTTTTTAGGCCAAATGGAAAAGAGGTTTTATGGGCGAGACACACGTATCATACTAGAAGGTTGACGTGTCCATGTTGTAATAAAAAAGTGTTCTGTGTAGAAACCTTACGGGAGGAAGACTTATGATTGAAATTAAAAATTTAACGAAGAAGTATGATGGGAAAGTTGCTGTAGAGCACTTATCTTTGTCTGTTTCTGATGGAGATATCTATGGTTTTATTGGGGCTAATGGTGCAGGGAAAACTTCTACCATAAAAGCAATCGTTGGAATTCATGGTTTTGATGAAGGTGAAATTTTAATAAATGGTCATTCTATTCAAAGTGAGCCAATCTTATGTAAACAACAAGTGGCATATATACCAGATAATCCTGATTTATATGAGCATTTAACGGGGTATCAATTCATTAACTTTATCGCTGATTTGTATCATGTGTCTTCTGAAGATAGAAAAAATCGCATACAAACATATGGGAATCTTTTCGAAATGACAGATTCCCTGGGAAATATGATTTCTTCATATTCACATGGGATGAAACAGCGTACTGCAATTATTGCGGCTCTTATACATGAACCGAAGATATTAATCTTAGATGAACCATTTGTAGGGTTGGATCCAAAAGCTACATTTGAACTCAAGAATATTATGAAAGAAATGACGCAGAAAGGATGTACAATTTTCTTCTCAACTCATGTTTTAGATGTAGCAGAGAAACTCTGTAATAAAATTGCTATTATCCATAAAGGAAAACTTGTTACATGTGGCAATACGGATACTGTAAAGGGAACAAAGTCATTAGAAGAGTTCTTTATGGAGGTGGATGCATAATGAATCAAATCATTCATTTATCAAAAGCAAAACTCTTAAATACACTACCCATAAATGATTTTTGCGGAAACAATAAACAAAAACGTAATATAGCTGTATTATTCGTTGTTTTTATTGTCTATATGGCAATAAATATTGGGGCATTTTCTGTCACAACAACAATGAACTTGATACATGCAGGACTTGTGGAATATGTGTATGCAAGCTTGTTGTCGCTAACGAGTGTCGCCTTAATAACATTATTATTGTTTACGTTGAATGCATTATTGTTTGAGGGTAATGATTATGACATGTTGCAGTCACTGCCAGTTTCTAAAAGAGATATTATCGCAAGTAAACTATTGATTGTTTATATCTTTGCGTTTTGTTTCACCTGTGGAATGATGTTGCCAGGTATGGTGGTACATGTACTTATTACACATGCATACTTACAGCTTGCATTCGGTATTCTCTCTCTTGTGTTTGTTCCGATAATACCGATAGGAATTGCAATTATCTTTAGTGTGGGCATTCTTTATGTAGCATCTTTTGCTAAACATACAACAGTATTAAAAGTACTATTATCTGTTTTATTGTTTATTGGTTTGATGGTAGGAATCTTTCTGCTTCAAAGTGCCGGCGGTTTATCTACTATGACAGGATTACAAATGATACAGATATACCCACTATCTTTGATCTTTTTGAAGTCTAACCTATTATATGCATGCATATCAATCGTCGTTTCTGCATTAATCTTCTATATGCTTACATGGAAATATGAAGTTTTGCATAAGCTTTCCACAAAACGTAGAGTTATATACCATGATGCAACTTTTAAGCATCATTCAGTATTCCATGCGTTATATCAAAAAGAAGTGCAACGTTTCTTTGGCTCGTATTTAGCAGTAATCAATCAGGGGTTTGGTGTCATTATGTTAGTAATAGGGAGTGTATTGTTGGTGTTTGTGCCACCAACAATGCTGTTTTCTATGTTGAAAGTGTCGCAAATCCCTGCAAATGTGATGGATTATATTCCGCTTGTGATTGCAGGGATGCTGGCATTCACATTCCCTTCAGCTTCTTCCTTATCATTAGAAGGGAAGAATTTATGGATTATTCAAACTGCTCCAATCAAGATGAAAGATATTATATTTAGTAAGATATCGGTAACATTATCTTTACATCTAATAGGATATGTTTGCGCAAGCATCGCAGTATTCTTACGATTTCCGCTATCAGTCGAACAGATGATTGCGGTACTACTTATTCCATTAGTATATTCTTTCTTTACTGCAATCTTGGGATTTGCGCTAGACTATCGATTTGCGAATTATAGTTGGGACAACGAAGTTGTTCCAATTAAGCAAAATTTACAGGTTGGCTTAACGATGTTGACTAGTTTATTTATGGTTGGATTACCGATACTACTTTCAACTGGTTTAGTCATAAATCTTTATTTCGCAATGTATTTGGTAGCGGGTATTCTAGTAATTGTAAGTGTGATTCTATTTTTGCTTTTAAGTAGAATTCGTACATTATCCTAGTTCATTTCCATTGCATATGAGTTTAGAACCACATTCTGTACAGTCGATATCAAATTGATGTTGGTATCTCTGTTCCTCAGGTATGTGGTTTTTAAATTGGTCGACAAGTATGTAGTTGGGTTTTCTTCCTTGGTGTTGTAAACCAGAACGAAATACTTGTTTAGATTGAATAGTTTTGGATGGGATGTGATACGTTTTACCATCTTTTACAAAGTATGTTCCTGTTTCAATAAATGCAAAGGTAATATCGTGTTTGATAGCTTGGTGATATAGGCTTTTAACCCACTCGTAAATGTAAGGTCAACTGCTGTTATAGTTTTCTCCACCGACGATGATTTGTTTGATTTTTCGGATAGGTATTGCTCAATGTGTATCTCTGATAAGAGCGGGGCACACATAATCCCTTTATGTTTAAAGGGTAAATCTAATAAGATAGGGATACGTTCATCTGCACGCTTTTGGTTTTCAGCTGTAACATTGATTATGATATTTTCCCATCAATCACCCCAATCAGATGGTAAACAGGAGAGTATACGTTCTGGTCGTTTGGTTAGTAGGAAGAATTTTATATCACTGCGGATACGCATGATATCCCAAACTTGTGTGCGCCAAGCATCTGCTTCTTCTAGGAAGAAATCCGAGGTCATACATACACGTATGAGTTCACCGCTTTTAATCTTATATTCACCCTTGCGATTTTTCGCTAAGGGTTTTTTCATATTATTTGTTAAGTGGATGAGTAAGCCATCTTGAGCACGCATTTGATCGAGAAAATACATCTAGCAGTTTGTGCATCCTTCACTAATTTTCTTACACCCGTGCCATGGGTTCCATGTGTCGTGCATTGCGTTATCCTCCTACGTGTATTGTATGTATGGTGTTAAATGCAAACAAATGATTGGTTTGTGAATTTGAGTAAATTTTATACATTGAAAAAATAATCTGTATTTTTGAAAGAAATTTACATCAAATGTGAAAGAAATGTGTAAAAATCTGTTTATAATGGTTGATTTATGATTTTGACATCAATATAATAAGAACATCTTAAATAAAAGAGATTAGAAACGAGGGTGGAAATGATGAATTTCAATAAATTAATCAAAGGTGGACTTGCGGCACTGATGGCTGTATCACTAGCAGCTTGTGAAGCGTCTGAAGGATCTAGTAATTCTACAACAACAGAAACAACTTCTGATTATGTTGCGGCTGGAGATTTGAAGTCATATACAATCGGTACATTAGGACCAACAACAGGTGATTATGCAGTCTATGGTTTAGCTGTTACAAATGCAGTGAAACTTGCGGTAGAAGATTACAACGCTGCAAATGGCACAAACATCAAGGTAGATGTACAGGATTCTCAAGGTGATCAGACACAGGCAATCAATATCTATAACAAGTTTGTTACAGATACAAAGGTTGCAGGTATTATTGGTGGTACAGTTTCAGGTGAATCTTATGCGATTGCTGTACAGAGTAAGGATACTGGTGTTCCAATGATTACACCTAGTGGTACTGCAGCGAATATTACTGATGAAGGTGGTGCAAACGTATTCCGCGCATGCTATACAGACCCTCAGCAGGCAAAGCAAGTAGCTGACTTTACATATGAAACATTAGGCTTAAAGAAGGCTGCTATGATTTATAACAGTGATGATGATTACTCAACTGGTGTAGCAGAAGCATTCAAGGCTGAATTTGAAAGTAAGGGTGGAAAGGTTGTTCTTTCTGAAGCATTCTCAACTGCTGATCAGGACTTCAGTTCCCAGTTAACAAAGATTGCGGCTTCTGATATCGATGTATTGTTCGTTCCAAACTATTATGAAAAGGATGTACAGATTGCAAAACAGGCAAGAAATCTTGGCATTAAGGCACAGATTGTTGGTGCTGATGGTTGGGATGGAGCTACTAGTGTAGCTGGTAACGATGCTTCCGCAATCGAAGGTGTTATCTTCATCAACCAATACTCACCAGATATGGAGAGTGTTCAGGATATCATGAAGAAGTACAAGGAAAAGTTCGGTACAGATATTAACTCATTTGGTATCAATGCATATGACTCAACAATGTTACTATTACAGACAATCGAAAAGGTTGGTTCTCTTAAGGCTAGTGATATTGTAAAGGGCATTGCATCTACAGACTACAAGGGAATCTTAGGAAGTATTTCCTTTGATAGCAATGGTGATCCAATCAAGGAACCAGTATTCGTTCAAATCAAGAACGGTCAATATACAACTTATAAGAAGTAAAAATTTGAGATAGGGAGGCAATACTCCCTATTTCGTTATTTGTGGTAAGGAGGAACATGCATGAATCAGTTTTTTATGCAATTTATCAATGGATTAAACATCGGCTCAATTTATGCACTGATTGCGCTGGGATATACGATGGTATACGGTATCGCGAAGTTAATTAACTTCGCGCATGGCGATGTCATCATGGTCGGTGCGTATATTAGTTTTATCAGTATGAAGTTTGGGTTACCATGGTGGCTTGCGGTCATTATCTCTATCGTTGCATGTGCTATTTTAGGTGTTGTAATGGAGAAGGTTGCGTATAAGCCTTTACGTAAGGCTAGTCGTATTTCATTATTGATTACTGCGATTGGTATTAGTTACCTACTGCAGAATGCATTCCAATTGATTTTTGGTGCAAATCCACAGCCATATCATGCATTTATTACCTTACCAGCATTAAATCTTGGTGGTATTTCAATTCAGGCAAACTACTATATTACATTTAGTGTATCTGTAGTTTTAATGATTTTATTAACGTTATTCGTAAATAAGACAACGATGGGTAAGGCAATGCGTGCTGTATCGGAAGATGAGGGTGCTGCCAAGCTAATGGGAATTAACGTTGATACTACAATCAGTTTAACGTTTGCGATTGGTTGTGCTCTTGCGGCAATCGCGGGTATTCTATATGCAAATTGTTATCCAATGATTAATCCAACCCTAGGTTCTCTACCTGGTATTAAGGCATTCATTGCGGCGGTACTTGGTGGAATTGGTTCGATTCCAGGTGCAGTACTTGGTGCGTTTATTCTTGGTATGGTGGAAGCTATGACCAAGGCATATATTTCCTCTCAGTTAACAGATACGATTGTATTTGCAATTTTGATTTTGATGTTGGTATTTAAACCAGCGGGTATTCTAGGAAAGAATGTAAAGGAGAAGGTGTAAGTGATGAAAAAACTCAATTTAAAAAACAGACTCCTACTCGAATTTGGCATTACTGCACTAGGATATATCTTGCTCGTGGTATTAATGCGTATTGGTGTATTAAAGAGTTATTGGCAAGGTATCTTGATTACAATCTGTATCAATGTAATCTTAACGGTCTCTTTAAATATGACGGCAGGTTTCCTTGGAGAACTTGCGTTAGGGCATGCGGGCTTTATGGCAGCGGGAGCCTACGCTTCTGCAGTATTCACAAAGTCAATGCGTTTATTACCTATGATTGAATTTCCAATTGCGATTCTCATCGGTGGTATTGTTGCGATGATTCTAGGTCTTCTTGTTTGTTTACCAACCCTACGTTTACGTGGAGACTATCTTGCAATTATTACATTAGCCTTTGGTGAGATTGTACGTAATGTACTTATCAACTTAAAAGTATTGGGTGGTGCGGGTGGTTATTCCGCTATCACAAAAAATACAACCTTCACATGGGCATTTGCTTTAGCTGCAATTACGGTGTTCTTATCGTTGTCTCTGATTCATTCTCGACATGGTCGATCTATCATTGCAATTCGTGAGGATGAGATTGCGGCTGAATCTTCTGGTATTAATACGCAGAAGTATAAAATTATCACTTTCTTATACTCTGCATTCTTTGCGGGAGTAGGTGGTGCTTTATATGCTCATTACATGGGCTTCTTACAACCTAGTGTATTTACATTAGATAAGTCGATTGAAATCTTGATAATGGTTGTATTAGGTGGTATGGGCAATATCTTTGGCTCTATCGTTTCTGCAAGTGTTCTTACATTACTTCCAGAAGTGCTACGTAGTGTAAGTGATTATCGTATGCTTGTGTATTCTGTTGTGTTAATTTTAATGATGTTAGTAAAACATGCACCACAATTACAGACGTTTTTCCATCGTTTCAAAAGGAATAAGGAGGTTCATTCATGAGTGAGAAGAAATATATTCTAGAAGTTGATGAACTCGGTATTAACTTTGGAGGCTTGCGTGCTGTAAATAACTTTTCAATGAAGATTGAAGAGGGTCAGCTCTATGGCTTAATTGGACCAAATGGTGCTGGTAAAACAACTGTATTTAATATGTTAACAGGTGTGTATACACCTACGGATGGTACAGTTAAACTAGAGGGTAAGAAGATTAATGGTATGAAACCATATGTGATTACTCGTTTGGGAATTGCGCGTACATTTCAGAATATTCGTTTGTTTAAAGATATGACTGTGAAAGAGAATGTCTTAGCTGCTTTGGATACACAAGCAAGTTATGGTTTATTCTCTGGTATGTTTAAGTTGCCAAATTCCTTGAAACAGGAAAAAGATATGGATCAAGAAGCCATGTCCTTATTAGAAGTATTCCATCTGGAAAAGGATGCGGATAAACTTGCTAAGAATTTACCGTATGGTAAACAGCGTGAGTTAGAAATCATTCGTGCCTTAGGTGCACATCCAAAATTATTGTTGTTGGATGAACCTGCAGCAGGTATGAATCCTCAGGAAACAAAGAACCTCATGGAAACGATTCGTCTAGTGCGTGATCGTTTCAAGATCGCTATCTTATTAATTGAACACGATATGAAACTCGTCATGGGTATTTGTGAAAAGATTTCTGTATTAAATTATGGTATGTTGCTGGCGGAGGGAACACCAGAAGAAATCCGTACAAATCCAGATGTTGTAAAGGCATACTTAGGAGAGTGATGATATGCTGAAAGTAGAAAATTTAGTTGTACGTTACGGAATGATTGAAGCTATCAAAGGTATCTCCTTTGAAGTCAATGATGGTGAAATCGTTACTCTAATCGGCGCAAATGGTGCTGGTAAGACAACAACCATGCATACAATCTCAGGTTTATTAAAACCTACAGAAGGGTCTATCTTACTAGATGGGGTTGATATTACAAAGATTCCAGCGCATAAGATTGTAACGATGGGACTTGCGCAGATTCCTGAGCGTAGAAGAGTATTTGCTTCACAAACTGTTGAAGAAAATCTCGATCTTGGTGCTTTTACAAGAAAAGATAAAGAAGGAATTGCACAAGACTTAGAGCGTGTTTATACGTTATTTCCACGTTTAAAAGAACGTAAAAAACAGTTAGCCGGCACCTTATCTGGTGGTGAACAACAGATGCTTGCAATGGGTAGAGCTTTAATGGCTAGACCAAAGATTCTATTATTGGATGAGCCATCTATGGGTTTATCACCATTACTTGTAAAAGAAATTTTTAGAATTGTTGAAGAAATTAACAAACAAGGTACTACAATACTATTAGTAGAACAAAATGCAAAGATGGCACTTGCGATAGCTGATCGTGCATATGTATTAGAAACAGGTAAAATAACATTAGAGGGTAGTGGCAAAGAATTAGCCGCTAGCGAGCAAGTTCAGAAAGTTTATCTAGGAGGATAAAGCAATGTACGTTAAAGATCATATGACGGTAAATCCCGTTACGATTACTGCGGATACACCGTTATCTAAAGCACTAGAAATTATGGGCAAGAATCATTTCCACCGCTTACCAGTTGTGGATAAAAATCAAAAGCTCATTGGTTTGATTACAGAGGGTCTAGTAAATGATGCGTCTGGAAAGAACGCAACTTCCTTATCCATTTATGAATTGAATTACCTGTTATCTCGTACACAGGCAAAGGACATCATGATTCGTGATGTACATACGATTTCTCCACTAGTTTTCTTGGAAGAAGCGGCGGAAGTCATGTTAGAAAATACTGTCAATGTACTACCAGTCGTGGATGAAGAAAATCATGTGGTTGGTATTATTACAGAAAAGGATATCTTCTTAACATTTGTTGACTTAATGGGCTTAAAACGTCAAGGTACAAGATTTGTCATGTTGATTGATGATAAGCCTGGTGTCTTTGCGCAGGTAACGAAGTTATTTGCACAAGAGAATGCTAATGTAGAAAATATCGCTGTATATCATACAGACCGTGGCTCTGAGGTTGTTGTTAAGGCAACAGGTGAAGTTGCGGTAGATAAGATGACAAAGATTTTACAGGATGCTGGATTTAATATTACCAATGTTGTTCAAACAACTACAGATGGTAAGACTGTTGTCTGGCTAAAGTAGAAGAAATAGGGTTCTGCAAGTGCAGAACCTTTTATGATAGAATAAAGAACACGGAGGTTCTTATGGATATTCAGACTTTGATTTTGTATGTATTTGATATAGTGATGTTAGTTGCCTTTGCGAGAATGCTAGTGATTTCAAATACCGTAAAGATAGAGACAAAGGTTGGAAATAAAATGAAGTGGATGATTCCAGTCTTATTTATTGCGATAGCAGTGATTGGTTTTGTACGTTATGAAGGTATTTTCCGTATTGTGCAGTTTGTCGTTCCAATTATTTTAGGAATCATGTATTACTTTATGAAGTCTGGTTTATCAGATGAGGGTATCGTGATGATGGGCTCTCTGATTAAATTCCATAAAGCTGGGCAAGTAACGCTTTCACGTTCTGATAACAGTATTTATTTCGTGAAGAATAAGATAACAACAGCACTATTCTTCGAAGAAGATCAGTTTGATGAAGTAAGAGATTTCTTAAAGAAACATAGCGTTAAATCAGACTATTTAAAGAAAATTTAGGTTGCACGATATTTTAAATGTGTTATTCTGTTAAATTGTATTTCATTACAGGGGGAATATGGTTAGAAAAATCAAGCGACTAAAAAAGTCTGCAATTATACTATTAATCTTGGTGATTATCGCCATCATTGGTTGGCTAGTATACCGCGCCTTTGGACCTGTGGTCCTAGAAGTATGGCAGATATTGCAGTCAGGAAATCAGTCAGATTTAGCAAATTATATCCAGGAACAGGGACACTACGGTGCCTACGTCGCACTATTTATGATTAGTGTGCTTCAGGTGGTCAGTGTAATTTTACCAGGTGTTATTATCCAGTTTGCGGGTGCTTTCCTGTTTGGTTGGTGGAGAGCTTTCCTGTTATGCTGGCTTGGTTTTACTGCTGGTAATATATTGGTATTTGCAATACTACGTGGTGTGGGTAGATCAATTCGTATTGCGATGAAGAATACAACCCCAAAAGAAAACTGGCTATTGAAGAAAATCAATGAAGGAAAACCAATCTTTGTTGTGGCGGTATCATGTATGTTACCGGGAATTCCAAACGGTATCATTCCTTATGTTGCAGCACATGCAAAAATTAGTCTAAGGGATTTCTCATTAGCAATCTTCTGCTCAAGCTGGATACAGATTCTATTAAGTTGTATCTCGGGTCACTTCTTAGCTGAAGGAAATTATGTTGTATCTGCGATTGCAGTTGTGATTCAAATTATTTCTGTTGTAGTAATCTTATTTAACAAGGATAAGATTTTAGAGAAATTGTAAGGATAGTAGAAATGATCTCGGTATATTTTATGGGGTGATAAAATGTATCGAATATTAATAGGAATATTTGGCTTCCATTTAGGAAGCTTTTTATTATGTATGTGTCATGGTTATCTACAACATAGATTTCCATTACGCAGTCATTGTGATGTATGCCATCATGTACTACATTGGTATGATTTGATGCCAATAATGAGTTATATCTTTTTAAAAGGAAGATGTCGATATTGTGGTAGGGAATTTTCAAAAGAATATATTGTTGCGGAGATATTAACAGGGATACTATGTGTGTTTGTTCTTTGGGATATTACTATTTTTGATTGGAATATGTTTGTCAGAATGATCCTATTTGTACTACTCTGGGTCGTCTTTTATATTGACTATCGAATCATGGAGATACCTGATTTGGTAAATCTTAGTATGATTGTTTTATATATCATACATGCATGTATGATAAAAGAGTTGAGTGTTCAACCATGGATACGTATGGCTATGATTTTTGGCTGTGGATTTCTAGCTATTGTAATGAGTGAAAAAGTATTTGGCAAAGAATGCATCGGTGGTGGAGATGTGAAGCTTGTATCATGTATGAGTTTATTTCTATCTTTGCAAAAGATGTGGCTGGTATTATCAATAGCATCTTTCCTAGCAGTCTTATGGCTGTATTTTTCTAAGAAGAAGTGTATTGCGTTTGGACCGTTTCTTGCGATGGCTTTTTTATTGGTTTTTTGTGGTTATTTTGATAGCGTCATTTGGGGTTTGTGATAAACTTGTTCTATTGGAGGAAGTCGATGAAGAAATATCTTTTACTACTAGTAATGTTTATAGCAGCGATTGGTTATGTAGCAGGACTATATGGCTTCTTTCACAATCTCAATTTTATATTTCGAGAGATTACAATTACTCCATGGTTGATACTGAGGGGGATGTTTCCACTTGCGTGGGGAATCATGGCATTACTAACATTTGTAATGGCAGAATATGTATACCGTCGAAGATTTCGTAATGAACTACATTTTCGACTCAAGAGAATTATCTGGTCTAAAAATTTATTCTTTGTTGGTATTGTTGCTGTATTAATTGTGCGTCTCATCATCACTAGTGGTAAATCAAGTGCTCTTTCCAACAAGGAGATGATACAGCTGTATCTTACAATGGCCGCGATAGGTATTGCAGTTGTTATTTTTGGACGACAGCAATATACAAAAATCAAACATCAAAGAGAATTAAGACATTATGAAAAAATTGCCATTCTAAACGGGGAACGACGTTATACGATGTTGGTGATTGAAACGAATCAAGATACGATTTGTACGGGCTTTGTCTATGGTGAAATGAGAGTAAATGATGCGATTTGCCTTCACTGTAGTGATAAGGGAGATATCGACGCAAAGATTATAGAGATTATTTGTAATGATAAGTCAGTAACTTCCGCAAGGAATCAGACAGTTACGCTAAAGCTTGATCGCTCCTGTAGAGGGTTCTTACAGAAGTACAGCATCATCAGTAGTATTCAATATGATGCAGATCCAACAATTGTCGAAAATCCAGGCTTAAGTGGCGTTCTTCGCGAGTATGGTAAATTCTTTGAAGATCAAGAATATATTGGTACACTGGTATATGAAATCTGTATGAGTGAGTACTATCTCATAAAATACACGGGTGAAAAGGAAGCGGATGAACGATTCATGTCGGTTCGTCTCAATATTGACCCTAGCAAAGATGTACTCGTACTATTTACAGATTGGGATGCGCTTCTGCGTTATAGCAATATTTTTGAAGAAGATAATTTGCAATTAGAAGTACGCAATATCAAAGAATGTTTTCACTTAGTTCCAGCCAAATATGATTCCATCGTTATCAATCCATTTGGGCCGAAATCATTTATTATAACAAAAGAGTTTATGCGTCATATTCAAGAAGTCCCTGGTTATGACGAATTATTCAAAGATTAAAGGAGGATTTATTATGAGTGCAAGTAAAGCAATGTATCAAAAGTTAGCGAAATTAGCGGTTGTACGTGGTGTAAATGTACAGCCAAACCAACCACTAGTAATTACGGCATCTGTACGTGATTATGAGTTTGTACGCATGGTTGCCAAAGAAGCGTATGCGGTAGGTGCTAGAGAAGTGATTATGAACTGGACAGATACGGAATTAGCAAAACTAAATTATACATACCAAAGTGAAGAGACATTAGCAGATATTCCAGATTGGAAATATGATATGGTAAAGCGTGAACATGATTTAGGTGCATGTTATTTACGTATCAGTTCTGATATGCCAGGTGCTCTAAAGGATGTAGATCAATCTAAGGTTCGTACATATCAGATAGCTTACAGTAAGAAGATGAAGGACTTACGTAAATACACGATGAATAATGAAGGACAGTGGTGTGTGATTGGGATTCCTTCTGTAGAATGGGCAAAGGTTGTGTTCCCAAATCTTCCTGAGGAAGAAGCTTTTGAAAAATTAGAAGATGCAATCTTTATGACAAGTCGTGTTACAGAGGATAGTGATCCACTAGAAAATTGGCGTATACATGATGGTAATTTAGTAGAACATGCACGCAAGTTAACAAGTCTTAACTTTAAGAAATTGCATTTTACAAGTGAACTTGGAACAGATTTGACAGTAGAACTTGTAGATAACCATGTATGGATTGGTGGTGGAGATAAGACACCGAAGGGCGTTTACTTCGATCCAAATATCCCAACAGAAGAATGCTTTACAATGCCTAAGAAGACAGGTGTAAATGGTATCGTGTATGCTTCAAAACCTTTAAGTTACAGTGGTAAGGTCATTGATGGATTCTGGTTCCGTTTTGAAGATGGTAAGGTAGTAGACTTTGGTGCAAAGCAAGAAGAGGAAACACTCAAGAGTCTATTAGACTTTGATGATGGCTCCAGATACTTAGGGGAAGTTGCCCTAGTACCATATGATTCCCCAATCTCAAATTCTAATATCTTATTCTTCAATACATTATTTGATGAAAACGCTGCCTGCCACTTAGCACTAGGTATGCCATATCCTGAAAATGTTAAGGGTGGTGCAAACATGAGTGATGAAGAGCTTAAGGCTGCAGGTGCGAATGAATCTTCTCAACACGAAGACTTCATGTTTGGTACCAAGGAAATGAATATTGATGGTATCCAACAAGATGGTACTGTTGTACCAGTATTTAGAAATGGTAATTTCGTAATCTAGATAGAGAAACCACCAATTATGGTGGTTTTCGTTTATAATAGAATATGCAATTTTGTATAAAGGAGATTTTATGGTAGATATCAACGAAAAATTATTAGATTTTCTACACAAGAGTCCAACTTGTTTTCATGCTATCAATGAACTGAAGGATATCTTGGTCAAGCAAGGATATCGTGAATTATCAGAGGCAGAAAGTTGGAAACTAGAAGTAGATGGAAGATATTTTGTGATAAGAAACCAATCCAGTATTATTGCCTTCCGTATTCCAACAACAGAATATAAGGGTTATATGATTGGTGCAGCACACAGTGATTCTCCAACATTCAAGGTAAAAGAAAACCCAGAAATCGTTGGCAATGGTGTGGTGAAGTTAAATGTTGAAAAGTATGGTGGTATGTTATGTGCGCCATGGTTTGATCGTCCATTATCTGTAGCAGGTAGGGTGATCGTAAAAGAAAATGGCAAACTTGTTACAAAGCTTGTGCGTGTCGATAAGGACTTATTAGTGATTCCAAATCTTGCGATTCATATGAATCGTGAAGCAAATTCAAATGTATCCTATAATGCGCAGGTAGATATGCTACCAGTATTTGGTACAGAAGATGCCAAGGGTAAGTTTATGGAAGTTGTAGCTGAATCTGTTGGTGTAAAGGCTGAAGAGATTCTCAGTCATGACTTATATCTCTATACACGTGAAAAAGGTACTATTTGGGGCTATCAAAATGAGTTTATATCTGCAGGTCACCTAGATGACTTACAGTGTGCATTTGGCTGTTTATATGGTTTCTTAGGTGCTAATGATAGCGAAAGTGTACCTGTTATGGCGATCTTTGATAACGAAGAAGTTGGATCAGGCACAAAACAAGGTGCAGATTCTACATTCCTTGAGGATACACTAGAAAGAATCGCGTTAGCTTGTGGTAAGAATGCTGAAGAAGCTAAGCGTGCAATCGCATCTAGTTTTATGGTATCTGCAGATAATGCACATGCAGTACATCCAAACCATGTGGAAAAGGCAGATCCAATTAACCGACCACAGATGAATAAGGGTATTGTGATCAAGTACAATGCGAACCAGAAGTATACAACCGATGCGGTATCTGCAGCAGTATTCAAGGAAGTATGTGCAGCGGTAAATGTTCCAGTACAGACATTCACAAACCGCTCTGATATGGCAGGTGGATCAACATTAGGTAATATCTCTAATGCGCATGTATCTCTAAATTCCGTTGATATCGGACTAGCACAACTTGCGATGCATTCATCTTATGAAACAGCAGGTGCTAAGGATACAGAGTATCTTGTAGAAGCGTTGTCATATTTCTACTCCCTCACTTTCGTGGATGAAGGAGAAGGTGTATTTACACTTCGGTAATCATTCATAAGTCTTCTAAATGGAAGACTTATTTTTTAATATGGATTGCTTGAAATGAAAGTTATGCATACAATATTGAAAGAAGAGGTGATTTTGATGGATGATTTATTATTAGAAAAATGTAATACGTTCCTCGATAATCGAAGAGCGCTACGTCGTAAATATTTCTTATATAGTCCAGAAGGAATTGCGGATATTGCGTTTATCTACATGTCTCATGAAAGAGAAATTGACTTTGAACGATTGAAATTCTGCGAAGATCTGATTCGTCAATCATTTCCTTTTGGTGCATTTCAGTACCAATTCTTAACCAAGGTGTATGCGGCTATGATGGATGTGTCCAACATTGAGCCAAATCTTGTAATTAATCGTGTGATGAGTTTTGAAGAACTCTTCAATCGCACCTTCCAAGATACGATTGGTTTAGCAGTACTTGCGTTTAGTGCTGCTGAAATGCCACAAGTAGAGTATCAAAATATATACTACAAGGCACTCGCGATTTATAATCAGATGAAAGATTTACAGCGTTCATTAACAAATGATCTAGACGTCGTGTATGCAGGTATACTAGCAATGGCCCCAAGCATCAAAGAGGATGTTGTGGATGAACTAGTCATCATGGATGATTTATTAGTTCGTGAGTATAAAATTCCTAAGGATTTCTCAAGAAGACTATCCTATGCATTGGCCTTCTGTGATGGAACGGCAACCCAGAAAGTAAAGAACGCGATGGACTTCATCGTGCCTATCACAAGTAGATGGAATCGTCATGTTGGTTATATCTACTATGTTCTTCATGCGGTAGTTGCAAATCTTTCGATTCCACTTCACACAATCCAAAAAGATTATGAAGAAGTTATGAAGTATTTAAAGGCAAGTAGACAGTATGGTTTGTTCTCTAAGCCGGAAAGAGCTTTACATGCATGTATGATTTTATTAAGCTACTATGTAGGAAATAATACTTCTATTTATACTCTAACAAATGCGATTCTATATACAATTGCCTTAATTAAAGCTCTTGCACAACAAAGACAAAGATTACTACATATATAAACAAGTCCTACTAAGGACTTGTTTTTGATGACATTGATTGAGGGAAAAGCATATTCTGCTTATAATATTAGTCAGAAGAGGTAAGTGAAATGAATGAGTTATTATTAGAAAAATGTACAAAATTTGTGGATGATAGAAATGAATTAGACCGTAAAACTATCTTCTCTTTGGAACAGGAAAATGTAGCGATAGCCTATATCTATACACACTTTGAAAAGGAACTTAACTATGATGCTATCAAAATGTGTGAACGAATCATCAACAAGTCATTCTCATTTACGTCACCATACCGTATTCGTATGCCAAAGGTCTATGCTGCGATGATTGCGGCAACCGAGATTGAACCAGATGAATTTATTTCTCATGCCAAGGCGTTTGAAGAACAATTCAATCGTAGTTTTGCGGATAGTAATGGACTGGGCTTATTATCATTTAGTGCCACTAGTATACCAAATCTAGATTATAAGAGTGTATATTATAAAGCACTTTCTATTTATAATCAGATGAAAGAATTACACCGCTTTTTGACGAGTGATACGGATGTGGTATATGCAGGACTTCTAGCATTATCACCAAATCTAAAAGATGATGTTGTTGATGAGCTAGTTATCATGGATGACTTATTAATTCATGAATATCGCCTCGATAATGACTATGCAAGATTATTGTCTTATATCCTAGCATTGTGTGAAGGAACAGCAACTACAAAGGTAAGACGTGCGATGGAATTTATCCAGTCTTGTACAAGTAGTTTTGATCGAGCATTAAATTATCATTACTTTGTACTACATGCGATTTTAGCGAATTTGGGAGTTTCACTGGATCGTATCCAGGAAGATTATAAGGAAGTTACTACTTTCTTAAAATACCAAAAGGGATACGGCATTTTTTCCGAATACGCCAAAGAACTACATGCATGTATTCTTTTGTTAGAGTATTACACACCAAATTCAATTTCAAATTACGCTTGGATCATTGCGATTCTATATAAAATTTTACAGAATCAAACAGCACACGTCTAAGAAAGAAGTAGTTAATATGAAAATTGCACATTTATCAGATCTTCATTTAGGGAAAAGACTCAAAGAATATTCATTGATTGAAGACCAAAAATACATCTTGAAACAAATCATAGATATTTTAAAACAAGAAGAAGTAACTACAGTATTACTGGCTGGTGATATCTATGATACTGGTAATCCAGGCTCAGAGGCAGTAGCTCTTTTAAGTGCATTTTTGTTGGAGTTAAAGAATTTAGATATCCATGTGATTATGATTGCAGGAAATCATGATAATGGCACAAGACTTTCTTATGGTGCAGAGATCTTTGCGGATTCCAACATCCATATTACTGGAAAATATACAGGTAAACTTGCATGCAATACGATTGAAGATGAATATGGACCAATTCATTTCTACAGCCTACCATATATACGTCCAATCTATGTTAATCAATATTTAGATGAGACTGAGGCTGTTGAAGGATATACAGCAGCTGTTAAACATGCATTACAAACTGTTGAACTAAATCAAAAGGAACGTAATGTAATTCTGTCTCACCAATTTATAACAGGTACCATTACCGATGAACAAGGCTCAGAGGTAAGCGTTGGTGGTACAGATAATGTGGATGGAAATGTATTTCACGATTTTGACTATGTTGCACTAGGACATATCCATCGTCCACAGACAATCTTGCGAGATACAATGCGTTATTGTGGTACCCCTCTGAAATACTCTATCGGAGAAGCGAATACTACAAAATCAGTTACCGTCATTGATATGAAAGAGAAAGGGAATACAACGGTTTATACAGTTGATTTAAAACCGTTACGTGATGTCGTTGTCATCAAAGATACCTTTGCAAATATTGTACAAAAAAAGAGTACAAAAAATGATGACTACGTATACTTTCAACTACAAGATGAGCGCATGGTATTTGACGCAATGAATACACTGCGTTTGCGCTACCCAAATATTCTGGGAATTTCATATCCGAATTCTGCTTATGAACAAAGCGAACAAGGGATTAGTTATACAAAGCAAAAGAATCAAACACCGCAAGAAATCTTCGGTGATTTCTTCGCACAATATACAGGTCACGAGCTAGATGATACACAGGAAAAAATCTTAGATGAACTTGTGACAAGAATATGGAAAGAGGGGGATGAAGAATGAGACCAATCAAACTAATACTTTCCGCCTTTGGACCATACGCATCCAAGATTGAACTAGATCTTTCAAAGCTAGGTGAAAATGGAGTGTATCTAATTACCGGTGATACTGGTGCAGGTAAGACGACTATCTTTGATGCGATTACATTCGCTCTATTTGGTAAGCCAAGTGGAGATATTCGTGATGTAAAAACATTGCGAAGTGAATACGCAAAAGAAGAGATTGAAACCTATGTAGAATTAGATTTTCTTTATCATGGCGAGGAATATCATATCTATCGACGCCCTGAGTATAGCTATACGCATGTACAAAAGAATGGTGAAATAAAACAACGCAGTAAATCTGCAGATGCATATCTCATCATGCCAAATGGTGAACGTATTGTAAAACCGACAGAAGTTACAAAACAGGTTGAACAGCTACTTGGTATGAAGAGAGATCAATTCCGTCAAATTGCGATGATTGCGCAAGGAAGTTTCCTTGAAATTTTAAATGCGGACACAAAAGAACGTGGAAAGTTATTTGAAAAAGTATTCATGACAAGCAAGTACTCTATCCTCATGGATCGTTTAAATCAAATGGCAAAGGAAGGCTCTACAAAACTGAACGAAGCTAAACTACGTTTACAACAAATCATTAGTGATATTCGAGTTCCTATAACGTTACAAGAAGAATACGAACAAATGATAGAAACATTTGCGATGGATGATATACAGACGGTATATGATTTGTTAGACAAGATTATTGCAAGTGCAAATGAAGAAACAAAAATCCTTCAGAAACAAAAAGATATAATTCAAAAACAATTACAGAAATATCGAAAAGAAGAAACTGAAAAATCAAAACAACTACAAGATCTTTTATCACTTGAAAAGTTGTTGAAGGAAAAGCCCGCAAAAGAAGAAAAGGTAAATCTCCTTACTGAGAAATTGAAGGTTGATGGTGGAAAGTATAAGCTTCATATAGATGACCTAAAGAAGGAACAAGTTCAAATTGAACACGAACTCCCTGAATATGTTCGTCTAACAAAACTGACTATAAAACTATCAGAAATCAAAAAACAACTATCTTTTGTAACAAAAGATTTAGAAGAGAAAATAAGTTTAAAAAAACAATTAGATGAAGATATCATCTTAAAACAAAAGGAATCACAGACACTATCGGATAGTGAATTGGATTTGAATAAACTTTTGATAAAGGAAGAAGAACTGCAAAAGAAGATATCTGCCTTTCATCATGCAAGCATGATGAAAAAAGAATATCAAATTGCAGTAGAAGATTTAAAGAAAAAAACAATGTCTCTACAAAAGAACACAGATGCCAAGGCAGAGATTCAAAAGCAGTATAATGATGCACAGGTATCCTATTTCGCAAATCAAGCGGGATTACTGGCTTCAAGATTAAGCAAAGGACAGCCATGCCCTGTGTGTGGATCTTTAGAACATCCACATCCTGCAAGTCATAGTGATAAGCTTGTTACACAAGAAGAAATTAACCAATATAAAAAGAAAGTGGAACAAGCTGAAAAAGAATACCAGATGGCTAGCAAAGCATGTGCAGATGCAAATCTAAAGATGAGTTCATTGAAGAATGAGCTAGAGTTAGTGCTGAAGTCTGTTACAGAACAAGTTATTCCAATTGAAGATGTACAGATGTTTATTGATGAACATATAGTACAACTCAAAAATGAACAAGCTGAAATATCAACTCACATCAAGCAACTACAATTGCAGTCAAAGCGTTATCAGGAATTACTAAAACTGATTCCACAGTTACAACAAAAATTTACTTCTGTATCTAGTGAAGTAAGTCAAAACGAAATTATACAGGCAAAGCTATCTGTTGAACTGGAACAGATTCAAAAACAAGTGGCGGAGATTACCAGGAAGTTGAGGTATTCTTCAGAACAAGAAGCAAAGAACCATGTGTCTATCATTACCAAACAAATCTTAGAATACCAACAACAAATCGATCAGTTAACAAATGCAACAAAGCATGCAATGGATGAGCTAGTGTATGCAAATGCACAGATCGATATGTTGAAGGAAAAGGTATCTTCATCTATTGAAGAGATTTCACTTCAACAAAGCCAACTGAAATCACTTCAGATTGAAATCGAAAATCTACAAGTTCAACAGGAAGAGAATCTCAAGAATATTCACAATGTGCAGAGGTATGAAGCTGATGCACAAGATACGAAACAGAAAATTAAATCTGAAAATGAAACATATCAAACAAAATTATCTCGTTATAGTAGCTTAAAAGAACTTGCGGATGTTGCAATGGGTAATGGCCGCTCTAGTAAGGAGAAAATTACGTTACAAGAATATGTTCAGATTGCATATCTTGACCGTATGATTCATAAGGCAAATGAGCGTTATTTATCTATGTCCAATCAACAATATCAACTTGTGCGTAGTACAGGAAGTAAGGATAAGCGAAGCCATGAAGCATTAGATTTGGATGTGATTGACTATACGAATGGCTCAGTACGTCCAGTCAGTTCTTTATCAGGTGGTGAGTCATTTATCGCATCACTTGCTTTAGCGTTAGGTATGTCGGATGAAATTCAATCTCAAGCAGGAGGTATTCAAATCGATACCATGTTTATTGATGAAGGCTTTGGTACATTAGATCAAGACTCGCTCAATAACGCAATCCAGACATTAATAAACTTATCTGGTGAGAATCGATTGGTTGGTATCATTTCGCATGTGAAGGAACTAAAAGAGCGTATCCATAAAGGAATCATCGTTACAAAAGACTTACATGGTAGTCGCGGTTCGGTTGCGAAGGTAGTAAATGAGGAATAAAGCATGTTAAAAATTAGAGAACTAAATTGGCAAGATGCAGATGCGATTTACCAAGTATTAAAAGAATTACCTGAGGATGAAAATGGATTTATGAATCCATACCATGGTATTGATAAGGCAACATTCATGCAAGAAACAATGCCAAAACTAATGGATATCTCAAATGGCATCAATCTAAAACCAGGATATGTACCACAGACATATTATTTTCTGTGGGAAGACGAGCATATTGTTGGTGTATATAAATTAAGACATTATCTCAATGAGAATCTGAAAAATGGGTCTGGACATATCGGTTATGGAATTTTACCTGCATATAGAAATCAAGGTTATGCAAAGAGGGGCTTGGCATTATTAATTGATATTACGAAAGATATAATCCAAGAGGATGAAATCTATATGGCATCTCACAAAGATAATCCAGCCTCCTTGCATGTTCAACTCGCAAATGGCGCGTATATTCATCATGAAGATGAAGAGGAAGTATATACAAGAATTCCAATTAAGCAAATACATGCATGTATATGGGATTTGGATGGAACATTATTAGATTCCTATGAAGTGATTTTGGATAGTTTGCAGGCTACAATGAGACATTACGGTCATACATATGACCGCGAATATCTTCGTGAATATGTTATTTTAAAATCTGTGCATCAATTCATTCAGGAGTTTGCACAAAAAGAGGGATTACAGTTTGAAGCGGTTTATCAATATTACACAACTTTACAGGATGCAGGGAATGACAAAGTAAAACTAATCAAAAACGCAAAGGAAACACTGCTTTTATTACAACGAAAAGGTGTTAGAAACTTTGTGTATACACATAAAGACCATACTGCCCAAGACGTATTAGAGACTTTAGGGATTGCGGAATACATTCATTACACAATTACAGGTGACGATGGTTTTGCGAAGAAACCAAATCCTGAAGGAATACATCATTTAATAGAAAAATATAAATTAAAACCAGATGATTGTACATATGTTGGTGATCGTAGGCTGGATGAAGAAGCTGGTAAGAATGCAGGGATTAAACGTATTTTATTCTTAGATAAAAATACACCAGTCACACCACTATATGAGGATACAATTATTGTGGATGATTTGTTGAAGATTGTAGATTTGTATGAATAAAGAAATTATAGATAGTGCTTTATCTTATTATGATATAGAAGATACATGGTATCGCGACCAATGCTATGCATGCATGATGATGATTCATGATAGTGTGAGTTTAAAACAAACATTTCAAGAACTGCTGGATATTTTATATGTAGATAGAACGCAAAAGATAAATCGTTTGTGGTCAATTCAATCTGCTGAAGATTTATTTCATGAACCAGTGCATCCATTTGTTACTTGTGTTGCGCTATTATGTGGATGTCATATCCATCAAAGAAATATGATGATGCTTCACTTCGATAAAACACAACGAACCATTCATAAGTTGAGAGTAAAAGAAGTACTAACAAAGGATATCTTTCAAAGGAAATTGGAATCAATACGTATTTCGCAGATGATTTGGGGGACATACTTTATCAATGTGCACCTTGTGGAAGTTGGACGATTACAATATGAATATGTTGATAAAAATATAGTTCGAATTCATATTCCATCTGATGAGAAACTTGAAGTTTTGAAAGTTATGCATTCGATTGCATGTTCTGCAGATATGATCAAACGGTACTTCAAGATTGAAGAACCACAATATGTTTGTGATTCTTGGTTGTTAAGTCCTGAGATTCATCAGCTGGTTTCAAAAGATTCGAACATTTATCAGTTTTATGAATTGTTTGACGTTTCTCAAGGATATGACTGTATTCGAGATATCTTTGACTTTGTATATCAAACAACTGAATGTGACTATCATTATTTAACGGAAGATACGTCTCTACAACGTGCCATAAAAAAGTATTTATTGGATGGAAATCATATATACTTAGGTTCAGGGATTCTCAAATAGCGACAAACATATAATTTTGTATAATTATATTGACCTGCGGTCAAATAAAGAATACAATCAAATTATAGCAATGCACTTGTGTAGATGATATACGAGTGCTAATATCTATGAATTGTATATTTCCATGGAAATGAAGGGGGTATTTATGATACTAGAAGTAAAAGGAATAAAAAAATCCTTCGATGAGAAGGAAATTTTACATGGAATCAGTTTTACTGTGCAAAGCGGTAAAGCAATGGGTTTCCTTGGGAGAAATGGTGCTGGTAAAACGACAACATTCCGTTGCTTGATGAATGTATTTAAACAAACGGAAGGGGAATTCTTGTTGGATGGTAAGCCTTTTGATGTAAATCAAAACCATATTGGTTATCTGCCAGAAGAACGTGGCATGTATGCAAAGGTATCCCTAAAAGATCAATTAGCATACTTTGCAAAATTAAAAGGGGCAGATAATAAAAAAGCTGCTGAAGAAGCAGAGTATTGGATTGATTACTTTGGACTTAAAGATTATACAAACAAAAAGTTAGAAACATTGTCCAAAGGTAATCAACAGAAGATTCAAATTGCGCAAGCATTTATCAATGACCCTGCAATTATTATTCTTGATGAGCCATTCTCTGGCTTAGATCCAGTCAATGCACAAATCTTTAAAGATGCAATCAAAGAAGCAGTTGCGAAAGGAAAACTAGTTATCTTCTCCTCGCACCAGATGGCATATGTTGAAGAGATGTGTGATGAAATCACACTCATTGATCATGGTAATATCATCATCTCTGGTGACTTAGAGGAAATTAAGAAGAAAGAAGGACAAGATAAATTAGTACTGTGTGTAAATCCTGAGGATTCTACAGTTGTAGAGGATATTTTACAGAATAAGCTAGGCTTAGAGTTTCAGCTAGTGGATGGAGAGTATCTGATTACAAAGAATACTAAATATACTTCAAATGAAATTCTGCAGGAATTATTAAATCATGTACATGAAGTTGTGTCCTTTGGACAATATCGTCCTAGTTTACAAGACATCTTTGTAAACAAGGTAGGAGGTGAAGCAAATGCGTAACTTTAGAACTGTATTTGAATTTGAATTTTTCCAACAGATCAAAAAAAGAGTTACTATTATTTCTACAATTATCTTAGCGATTGTTGCCTTTGGTGGAGCTGCAGCTCCAGCAATTCTGAATCAATTTAAAAAGCAAACGGAATTTGAGAGTTCTGAAGGTGCTTCATATCTGAACGAATATATTCCAGGTGGATATTATGTTCCTAACGAAGAAATCGTTAAAGAACTTCATATTGAGGAGTCAAGTTTATATCCAACTGAAGATGCTTTAAAAGAAGCGGTAAAGAGCGGTAAAGAAACAAAAGGTTATGCAATCTATGATTATGACCACTACAAGACTTACTTCCATGATAAAGGTTTTGTAAGTGGTATGGATCAATCACTAAACTCTGTATTAAGAGATCATTTAATTGCACAAAAGTTTAGTGAGAAGGGTATCAGTTATAACGAGTATCAATCCATGACTAATGTTGAAATTAATGCAGAGGAAGAGGTACTTGGCCGTGATACATCGACACAGTTTCTGCTTGCATTTGCGTACATTCTTACACTATACTCTGTAATCTTAATGTTCGGTTCTATCGTAGCCACAGCAGTCGCAAGAGAAAAAGATAGTCGAACAATGGAATTATTAATCACAACGACAAATCCAAAGAATCTGATTATCGGAAAGGTATTAGCAGTTACTTGTGCTTCTGTCATGCAGATGCTTATTATCGCAAGTTCTGCGGGGATATCCTATTTCATTTTCAGAAATATGTATCCAATTGACATTCAGATGATGACAAAGAAGATGCTAGATCTATCTATGTTAGGAATGTATGTGTTCTACTTTATTCTTGGCTTACTACTATATATGTTTATCTTTGCGGCTTTAGGTTCTGTAGTATCCAGAATGGAAGATGTAAATAATGCGATTAGTCCGGTGATATTCCTGTTTGCTGCTAGCTATATGATAGCGATGTTTGCTTTACAGGGTGGAGATTCGGTCGTTCTGAAGATTTCTTCATGGATTCCATTCTTCTCAGTTATGGTAATGCCGATACGTAATGCAATCACAACAGTTGCGGTATATGAAGTAATAGGTTCAACTGTATTGACAGTGATATTTATCTACTTATTTGCAAGACTATCTATTCGTATCTATCGTTGGGGAACATTGAACTATGGCAATAAGCCAAACTTCTTTAAAGTATGTAAAGAAGTGTTATTTACGAAAGAATAGGCAATTATATGATTGCATGTACACAAAATGATGTATGCGCATACGTGTCTGAATTATAATTTGAATATAATTTAGGGAGTGCATAGTTTATAAATTTGATTTGGCATTTGGAAACTGTCACTAAAAATCACAAACAATATATTAGAACTCTACAAATGTGTGAGTAAATAGAAAACTTCATAAAGACGGAGTTGTTATTACGATTTTTAGAATATAAATCCATTATTTGAGGTACTTAATAAAATATTAATAAAATTAGTTTTGGAAACTGTTATAAATGAAAACTGATTGAAAAAATTTAGTAATGCCAAAAAGCTAGTATTAATGGGCTGAAATTTAACTGCCGAAAAAAATGTAGAATACAACAAATTTAATTTATGTAAAAAAGTACAACAGGATATCAAAATTAACTTTGAATCATATATTAAATTGCATTAAAATAAATGGATAAGGGAGGCGAACTTATGAAGATCAAGTTAGCAATGGTTGATACGGATGAGAAGTATTTAAGTAAAATCTCTTCTGTGTTTAATAAGAAGTATCCAAATGAAATTGAGATATACACATTCTCAAAGCGTGATGCATTTATTGAAATTTTCAAGAATCAAAGAATGGATGTCGTTTTAGTAAACGAAGAATTCTTAGGGGATGATTTAAGAAGAGAGAATACACAGGTTGCGTGTTTGACAGAATCATTAGACATTACTGAAGTGAGTGGATTCCCTGCAGTATGTAAATACCAACGTGTTGATCTCATTTGCAAAGAAGTTAAAAGCCTATGTGCTGAACTTGATACAAAGGTTTCATATAGTTTGTCGGGTTCTCAAAGTCCTATTATTTTATTCCATGGAGCGAGTGGTGGTTTAGGTACTTCCACAGCTGCGATTGGATCTGCGCTCCACATGGTTGAACAGGGACATAAAGTTTTCTATTTAGATTTAGAGAAGAATGGTTATACACGAGATGTACTTGTACAGGATTCAAACACAACACTTTCAGAAGTGTTGTATGCGATTAAGAGCAATCGTGCAAATTTAAGTCTAAAGTTAGAGGCATATGTATCCAATGATAAGGGTGTTGCGTATTATGCTCCATTTAAGACAATCATGGATTTTAATGAAATGAAGTCTGAAGATGTTAAGACACTATTACACGTCATTTGTAATTCGGGGAATTATGACCGTGTAATCGTAGATACAGATGTATGCTCTGATGAAATTAGAGATACATTATTTGAATTGGCTGATTGTGTAGTGATGGTTGCGGATGGAACTGAAATCGGCAGAAATAAACTACAGAATAAGTTATTTGAATTACAAAATATCAGTGATAACAAAGTTGAACATCTCATGCGTAAGACAAAGGTTCTTTACTCCAAGTTTGGAAGCCAGTCTAACGCTGCAGAGATGAATGATGTGCAGGTTGTTGGTTATATCAACAAGGTGAAAGGTGATCATAGAGCACAAGTTGTTTCTTGGGTATCCAAGTTAGATGTATTCGATCACATTCTATAAACAATAAACAATGATTGGGGGAAAACGGGAATATGAGAGCGGAAGAACTTGAACAGTTTGTCGAGCGATTAAAAAATGAAGTAATGAATAATTTCCCTTTGAAGGAATTATCAGATAATGAACTGCGCGAAAAGATTGAAAATCTAGTAGAAATCAGACTAGCGAACGTATATGTTTCTATCGAACAACGAGTAGCGATCGCTGAACAAATTTATTCTTCTATCCGCGGATTTGGTTTGTTGGATTCCATCATGACAGATGACAACATTACTGAAGTCATGATTAACGGACCAAAGAATATTTTCGTCGAAGAAGCAGGTAAGGTAAGAAAGATTGAACGCACCTTTGAAAGTGAACGTAAACTACGTGACGTTATTCAGCGCATTGTTGCACAAGCAGGTCGTGAAGTTACAGAGGCGAACCCTATCGTCGATACACGTTTACCAAATGGTTCACGTGTAAACGTTGTGTTACCTCCAATTTCATTAAATGGATCTATCGTAACAATTCGTAAGTTCTCAAAAGAACCGATGACAATGAAGAAATTGATTGAATATGGTTCGTTGAACGAAGGAATTGCAAGTTTATTAGAGTTATTGATTAAAGCACGTTATAACATCTTTGTATGTGGTGGTACAGGTTCAGGTAAGACAACATTCTTGAACGCTCTATCTAACTTCATTCCAAAGGATGAACGTATTATTACAATCGAAGACTCTGCGGAATTGCAGATTGAAGGTGTACAGAACTTAGTTAGTCTAGAGACAAGAAACGCTAACTCATCTGGTGCCGGTGAAGTCAACATCAGAGACTTGATCAAGTCAAGTTTGCGTATGAGACCAGATAGAATCATTGTAGGTGAGGTCCGTGGCGGAGAAGCACTAGATATGTTACAGGCGATGAATACTGGACATGATGGAAGTTTATCTACAGGTCACGCTAACTCTACTTTCGATATGATGAATCGTTTGGAAACCATGGTACTACAAGGTGCAGAAGGGTTACCATTAATGGCGATTCGTCAGCAGATTGGTAGTGCATTGGATATTGTGATTCACCTATCCCGTTTGCGTGACCACTCTCGTAAGACAATGGAAATTACAGAAGTTTTAGGTGTAAATGCAAATGGGGAATATATGTTAAACCCAATCTTCACGTTCGTAGAAGGTGAAGGAACTTCAGCAGAACATGTTGTGGGTGAACTAAAACGTACTAAGAATAAATTTGTTAAGACTAAGAAGTTCCAGCTGGCCGGAATAAAACTGCCTGCTTTATTGGAGGTAGATGATGAAACCGCTGTTTAACTTTAAGAAAAAAGAAGAAAAACCAAAAGAACAGCCAAAGGCAAAAGTAAAGAAGCCTGCTGTCGAGAAGGAACCGCAGTACTATCGCTCAAAGACAAACATACAGACATTAAATTATAAAGTTTATTACATGACAAAGAAGGAAATGATTCTGTATATATTACTTGCGTTTGTAGTAGGTGGCCTTGCAGGCTATGCCTTCTTTGGTGGCCAGTTTAAAGATGAATTTGGTGTAGCAACAAAACTAACATTGCTTGTTGATATTCTGTTATTTGTTGTGTTTGGCACATTGGCAGCTCGTTTCTACTTGCCGATTCGTACAAAGCAGCTCTGTGAAAATCGTAAGCGTCAATTGACATTACAATTTAGAGATATGCTTGAAGCATTAACAACTTCGTTAAATGCCGGTAAAAACGTAACGGATGCATTTAAGAGTTCGTATGAAGATTTGGGGAATCAATACGAATCTGGTGCGATGATCATGAATGAATTAGAAGTGATTAATACAGGTCTGATCAATGGTATTACATTAGAAGAATTACTAAAAGATTTCGCTGATAGAAGTGGTATTGATGATATTGCGGATTTTACGAATGTATTTGAAATCTGTTACCGCAAGGGTGGTAACATCAAAGAAGTTATTCGTAATACTTATGATGTCATTAGTGACAAGATTACAGTTCGAGAAGATATTATCACAATGTACGCTGGTACAAAGATCGAGTTAAATATGATGCTTGTACTTCCATTAGCAATGATTATTGTTATGAAGCTTACAAGTACAGATTTCGCAAATAACTACGCTTCTGTTACTGGTCTTGTATCAGAGATTGTCGGAATTGCGATTGTCATCGTAGCATACTTGATGGCGAAGAAGATTGTAGATATTAAGATTTAATGATGGAGGGAATATGGGGTTTTTTACAATAACTGATATTGTCGTCATTGCGATAGGCATCCTATTTCTTCTGTTCTATATATATCTTTATTTCAAGGGGAAGAAAGATGCAGCGTTATTTGCGACTTTAGGAGATGAAGATTATCCAATGCATGAATTGTATTTTGTGGGATATGCATTGGTAAATATGTTGGGGCTAGACTTCCGTCGTAAGGAAGATAGAGAAGCCAGAAAACAGATTGCGATTTTATATGGCGAGAAATATATTGATTACTACTTGAGAGTGTCATATGCACAGCGTTTTACAATGATGTTGACGCTAATGACATTCGCGATGCCGCTATATTGCTTTACTAGAAGTTTATCCATGTTCTTATTGTTCATGGTTGTAGGCGGTGTAGCATTCTACTACTATGGAACGGTAATGAAAGAAAAAATCCAGAAGCGCTCAGATGAGATGCTGGATGAATTTACCGAAGTTATATCAAAGCTGGCGTTACTAGTTAACGCAGGTATGACGCTTCATGAAGCTTGGGAAAAGGTAGCAAACTCTAATGAGGGTGTCCTTTACGGAGAAATGAAGATTAGTGTTGATAACATGAATAACGGCATACCGGAAGTAGATGCTTTATATGAGTTCGGACAACGCTCCATGGTACAGGAGGTAAAGAAGTTTATCTCCACCATTGTTCAGGGTTTAACAAAGGGTAACAAAGATTTAACGATGATGTTAATCCAACAGAGTAAAGAACAATGGAAATTAAAACAGCAGTATCTTCGTCGTAAAGGCGAAGCTGCAAATAGTAAATTGCTGTTGCCAATGCTATTGATATTCATTGCAATATTAATAATGGTAGTGGTACCGATTTTCAGCAATATTGGATTGTGAGTCTAATGAAAGGAGAAAGAAGACATGATGGATTTGATTAATGTTACTTTAATCAGAGCTAAAAACGCATTTGACTCTTTTATGAAAGAAGAGAAGGGTGCTGTTGACTTAGTTGTAATCGTAGTTTTGATTGCAATCGCTCTGGTATTAGCAGCGTTATTTAGAAGACAGATTGGTGAATTGTTAGATAAATTATTCGAAACAATGAATCAAAAAGCTCAAGAAGCTGTTCAGTAAAACTGCTTTACACATGCCCGTCTAAACGCAGGCGGGCTTCTATAGAGTTTAGCAGCACTTAGAAGGAGGAATTTCGATGTACAAAACATTAAAATCCGAAAAGGGATCGATGTCTCTTGTAGAGGCTACAATTGTATTTCCTATTGTCTTTATTGTGGTCTTTATGATGATAGTGCTGGGAAATATATATTACATTCATTCACGTATACAGTTTGAAGTTGTACATGCTGCAATTGATGCAGCATCTGCTGCAGAAAATCCAATGCAGGTCAAGATACTTAATGATGGCGGTATTCCATCAGATATTGGAAATAAGGCGGCCATTAAACCATACAGACACATCCTATCAGGGCATGGAAGTGAAGTGGCACAGGAAATGGAAAGCTTATTGATTAGCAGAATTAGTAAGATTAAAGAATATTCTATTATTAAGAGTATCGCTCCAGATGCAATTGATCCGGATGTGGCTTATGAAAGTTCAATTATTATGTCTCAAATTAAAGTTAGCTATGATTACAACATTCCAATGCCAATCAAATATCCATTCTCAAACAAAACATTGAAAGTTCATTATTATGATGAATATACAATTCTTGTAGGAGATCCAGCAGAATTAGTAAGAAACGTATCGATGATTGCTGATGAGGCAGAGCGTCATAAGGGCATTATGGATTTTTTGGGTAAAATCGAGAAAGTAGCGAATAAAATAGGGAAGTTTATAAATTAAACGGTGAGTACAATGAAAATATTTAGAAAAAAGAAAAAAGATGGATTAAGAAAAGGGGCTATTACAGTCTTTTTAACAGTTATCTTAGTGCCATGTCTAGTATTTGCTAGTGTATTCACGGACTTAAGTAGAGTAGAACTTGCGAAAGCGCGTGCAGTATCTGCTGCAGATCTCTCTTTAAATGCAGTATTAGCAAATTATGACCCGGACCTAAAAGAGTTTTATGGGATGATGGCTTCTGTGCAATCACCAGAAGAATTTATGAAAAAAGCGGAAAAATATTTCGCTGGTATGTTAAAGCAAGCTCAAGTTGATGGTACGCAGAGCAAACTCTTTATGGATGCAGTTAAAAGTCTCATTAGTGGAGAAAGCGGAAAGCCATCCAACTTTTTAAAGATGTCATTTAATGAAGAGCCGACAATTACAGCTGCAGAAAACGGTAAATTAACTAACCCTGTCTTGCTTGAAGATCAGATTGTAGAATTTATGAAGTATCGTGGTATTCCGGTAATTGTCAAAAAATTATTAGATAGATTTACGAATTTTAGTAATCAATCAGAAGAAGTTAGACAAGCAGAAGAGTATGAACCGACAGCGGAAGCAAAACAAAAGTATTCAGAAGCTGAAGGCAAATTAATGGAAGCGATTTTTAACACTTACTATGTATTATTCAAATATCAAGAGGTTGTTAAACAATACGAGGACTTATTTGGTATTTCAGGGAATGAATTAGCTAGCCATTTTGAGTCTCTGGAATCGGATGTTAATAAGATTTGGAATGACTTCAAAAAAGCGAATGAACTTGCAACATTACGCTATATTGCTACAGATGGTTTAAAACTATTAAAGGTAAGACCGAGCACAGATCTTAATATAGCTAGTGCCACTGAAGAAAAGAAAATAAAAGATGAAATTACCACTGAAGAAAACGGTGAGTATTATCTAACAAAAGAAATCTATGATGACATTATGCGTGATTATGATAAAGCCTATCAAAAAGTTACAAGTACAGCAGAACAAATTGCGCAGAAGATTGGTCCGGTAAATGAAAAAATAGTTGGTATTAGCGATGTTAATGGAGCAATTTATGCTATTGAGGTGCAAAAAGCCCTAACAGTTGGTGGAAAAACACTTGATGAAGATTTTGAAAAACAAGTCAAAGAATTTGTTGAAATGGCGAAGAAATTAACTGTAATTTATGAGTTTAAACCAAAAGAAGGTGAATCGCTACCAGATGAATGGAAAAAAGAAGTTAAAAATAAACTCCAAAAAGCTAAATACTTCGCAAATAATCTAGTAACTGATAATGGTGTGAATTTTTCATCAGCAACAGCTAAATATGTTGAATTAGTTGTTAGTAAGAATGTAGTTCAGCAAGTAAATGATAGAAGTTATACTTTTTCATCAGAGTTTATGGGTGAAGAAGTTACACTTGAAAAGTTTACAAATAAAGTTAGTGACAGATATTCTAAAGAAATTAGTTATCTTACTACAATGATTGGTTATCTCAATGTAGTCATAGACGGAGGAAACATTGAGATTGATGGTAAGTATAAAGATTTAACAAAGTTACAAGATTTAAGAAAGCTTGTGGATGAGTATGTATCCACTAAAAATGACTGGAGCGATAAGGCTCATAGTATTCCGGGAAATCCACATGGGAAAGAAGATATCGATGAAATTGAAGGTATTAAGAAAAATGAGAAGTTAAGTCCGGATTCACCAGAAGCTCAAATCGCAAAGCTTGAAAAGAGTATTACGATTGAAGCTCTAAATGAGTTGAAACAAAGACTTCAGCATAGTGTGAGTTTATTGGAAGATGCGAAAAAGGCTTTAGAGAAACAAACGTATGGCGGTTTACCGCTATCGGAGGTTTCAACTGGAGAAATACTAATTGAACGTACAAAATCTGTTGTTCCTGCGGATACATCACAGATAACAATGTCTATACAATCTGGCAAAAACTTTGCGGCTTCTTATAACGATACACTTGTGAAGCCGGGCCAAAATGAGTTGTATAAGAATCACGATATTAGTCGTACGGTAACAGGTAACGACCCGAATCTAGATAATGTAAATCCAACAGATCACATTCCACCTTTATATAAGGTTCTTAAGGAACACTTTAAAGAACCAAAAGAAATTGAGGATAATGTTGATCACTATAAGAAGCAGAATGAGGCTTTTAAAAAGCAAGGTGAAGAACAGAAAAAGAGTGCTCTAAAATATGATTCATATCTAGTTTATCCAGGAACTGGAACACTTCCTGCAGAACCTGGAAATACAGGTATACTATCTCAATTTAGAGACTTATTCCAAACTGTCAAACAAATTGCTGAAGGCGGTGGCTCTGGTTTCGCTGCAGATTTAAGAGATAAGGTGTTTGTGATTGAGTATATTATGAGTATGTTCTCACATGCTACTTACAGTAATGAAGCCTGGTATGCACGTGAAGAAAAAGATAAGGAATATATGCATGCAAAAGATTGGGATAATTTAAAAGGAAAGTATGCTGATAAATTCGGAGAAGTTGATTTATATAATTTTACCGATAACGTATCATTGACAAATCAGCTTATTTCCAATAAAAATAATGCTCTATATCTAGCGGAAGTTGAATATTGCTTGTATGGAAAACCAACTGTAAAAGACAATCTTGAAGCATCCTTTGGTGACATCTTCAAGATTAGATTCGCAAGTAACACATTGTCGGGATTTATCAATTTCTGGGATAGAACTAAAAATACAACAGCTGCGACTATTAGTGGTATTGCAATAGCAATTCAAGCGGCAACGCAAGGAATTATACCTGAACCATTAACAAAGAGTATTTTAATCTTAGCATTAGCTACTATGGAAAGTGCCTCAGATTTAGAGGTTATTAAGAAGGGTTTACCAGTAACATTTTATAAAGTTAAGGATACTAAATGGAAGTTTGCGATAAATCCAGCTCCTTCAACTAAGAGAAAGAATGACAACGGCAAAATTGATGATACAGGTAGCGATAATCCTGAGGATGAATATGGATTACGCTATTCCGATTACATGTACATATTTTTGATCCAGCAAGCCCTTGGCAATTCGTCGTATACGACACTTTTGACAAGAATAGGTAAATTGGTTGAAGGGAATATGAAGTTAATGACAGGGAAAGATTGGAAAATTGATAATTGTATTATGTATTATCAATTGCAAGGACAAGTTAAGGTAGAACCACTAATGTTGACGTTGCCACTCATACAGTCATTTGATACTAAAGGAAAAAGTGCCAAAGATGTTATTAAGACAACTAAGTGGGCAGAATTTACTATTAAGCAAATAAAAGGATATTCTTAAAAAGGAGAAATTATGAACAAGAAATTACTATCAGGCTTATGTGCAGGTATCATGCTTGTGGGTTTAGTAGGCTGTGGACCTAAGGAACCAAAAC
>CALHUY010000076.1 GCA_938039295.1 uncultured Solobacterium sp. | reverse complement strand
TACATATCCATCCACAAACTTCTGATGTGCATTGTATGTTACAACGTGATCTACAAACTTAAACCCTAAACCAATATTATTCGCTTGCGCAAACGTAATAATTCGCTCCATATATTCTGTTGGTAGTGGATGTGTTTCTAAAACAGTACCATCACGTTTTACCAAACAAGCACCATTAATCGTGCCAATGACATCCATTGGTAAATCATCAAATAGCGTTGGCTGTAAGAACGTATAATGTCTACCCGTATTAATCATGACATCATACCCATTGGCCATCGCTGTTTGTAAAGCATTACGATTACGCTCACTTAACTGCTCAGAACCACTTGGAATCAGTGTATTGTCTATATCACAGACAATCATTTTAATCTTATCTACATTCATATTCATAACTTCAAAATTATAGCATACCGTGCTAATATATAAAGTGTTCTGTGCTCGTGGCGCAACTGGATAGCGCATTTGATTCCGAATCAAAAGGTTGTGGGTTCAATTCCCATCGAGCACACCATTCAAGTCAAAGTTAAACCCTTCTTAACGTTGGGTTTTTATTATCCCCACCCCCTATACAAAAAAGCACTCTATTTAGAGTACTTGGTATCTTCCGATTTTCTACGTTCTATTTCTCTATAGATAACCAAAGAAGTTTTTCAACCTTCCGTCATCTATATTTATGATACGCTTCTTTCTAGATGTTTCAAACAGGTATAATTGTATTTTAAAAAAGGATTATCCTTCAACATGTAAGCATGTATCAAGATAATCCTTTTTTTGTAACTTATTACCAACCAAGAAAGTGTAACTGTTCATCCATTAGATGATAAGATACAGAGTCCGTCTTATATTCTACTTCACCATCTGTATGAACCCATACTGGTTGCTCTGTTTGAATATGAATCTGTTTACCATCTTTTAGGGAAACACCTTTGAACTTTCCATGTTCCCCCTTCATTGCGTAAGGAAAGATACGGAAGAAGTCAATTCTACCTAAACCATCCGCGATACATGCATTCAAGATACCATCGCATGGATTCGCTGTCGGACAGAATTTAAATCCTCCTCCTTCGTATGGTTCGTTCATTGTTGCGATAAACAATAACTTATCATAAGAGTAGCTTTGATCATCAATCTGAATCTTTGTCTTGAAGTGATGATGCAAGAAAATCAAACGTGCACCAACAAACAAGTAAATGAGCTTCCCTAAATGTAATGCGTTTAAGACTTTCTTCCATGGTGATCTTTGAACCTGCTCCGAGATTGCCGCATCATAACCGATACCAGAACTGATATTGTAACGACGTGAATATGGTTCATCAGATACCTTATTTCCCTTTTCATCATAGCGTGTATGATATGTTAAAACACCCACGTCTAAGTCTTTGCCATTCTGATCATTTAGAATACGGTGTAAACATTCAATCTCTGTTCCACGGATGCCAAGTGACTTTGCCAGATCATTACCTGATCCACATGGAATAAGACCTAGATATGTCTTTTCAAAGTTTACAATACCATTTACTGCTAGATTCATTGAACCATCGCCACCAATCAAGATGATATTAACTCTTTCGTTGGATGAAGTTAGTTCCTTCATAATATCCTTGATACCATGTTCAAGGTTTGAAAGATGTACTTTATAATCAACTCCAATTGTATCGAGTTCTTTTTTGATAATATCCCAACACTCATTTGTCCTACCGCTAGCCCCAGCAGGATTAATCACAATATGATAGACACTCATTTTATTCCCCTTCATCCACAAACCGAAGTACCTTTTTTTGTCCATCTGCAGGAATAACTACCTGCGGGAAGATTTGTCTTATCACAGTTTCGTATTCCAATGGATCTTTGATGGATGGAGAATAATGTGTAAACCATAATTCTTTTACCATCATCTGTTTTGCAAGGATTGCTGTTTCTTGCATAGTACTATGTTTGTTTAGATTTGCTTTTTCAATCTTTTCTGGATCACCATACATACCCTCACCGATATAGAGGTCCGCATGACTTCCGTATGTTACTAACTCTTCTAGTGGTCTTGTATCTGTCGCATAGACCAGCTTGAGCCCTTGACGACTTTCTCCCAATACATCATCAGGTGTATATATCTTACCATCAAACTCAACTGTATTGCCTTTTTGAAGCTTTCCCCATATATGCATTGGTACTTCATGTAGGATTGCCTTATCCTTATCAAATTTACGTGTACGATCTAATTCAAAAATATACGCATAACAAGGCACACTATGTTTGGCATGTAATGCTTTGATTCTTAGACCATTTACTTCGAAGTCTTCTTGTGGTCCATCAATCTCTACAAGTTTAATCTCAAAAGGAATATAACGAGCAACTTTATAGATACCCTCAAATACTTCTATCAATCCTTTTGGACCATAGATTGTTACAGGTTCTGTACGCTCAGACTTTGCCATCGTAAGTAATAGACCAGGTAAACCAGCTGTATGATCAGTATGGAAATGCGTTAAAAGAATTGTATCGATTGTCTTACAAGAATATCCATATTGATGTATGGCTATCTGCGTACCCTCTCCACAATCCACAAGTAATGTATTTCCGTTCCATCTTACCAACAAGGATGTTAACCATCGATTTGGTAATGGAACTGTTCCACCTGTACCTAGTAAACAAATATCTAGCATAAAACCTCTTTCTACTCATCTATGGTAACACAAAAAGCCCTGCAAAAGCAGGACTTAGAGTTCTTTAATGATTGCAGATAGTTTTGGTAATAACTGCTGCTTTCTGGAAATGATATTTGGATCATAACCAGAATGTTCATCAATCTGTGTTTCAATCATATCTGTTAAGACATAAGACATTGGTCCATAGAAGACAAAGTAGGAACCATTCCCCATTACATCCGTAAATAACATCAGTAGAAGATCTAAATGACGATCCTTCTGTTCCTTCTTCATATTTTCCTTGAATGCAGGTAATAACTTCTGCACTTCTTCCGTATGACTGTAGTTTGTCTGACCGATAGAAATCTTATACTTACCGATATCGTAGTTCTTAAGGTCACGATTGAGGATTTCATGTGGTGTAGAATCCTTCAAGGCAACAGAAGCACCTAACATCTCTCTTGCATAAGCATCGATATCATCAATACCCGCAAGCTCTGCTAACTTTTTCGCTGTATTAATATCTTCCAGTGTTGTTGTTGCAGACTTGAAATTCAGTGTATCGGAAAGAATTGCACTCATCATTAAGCCAGCCATTATAGGATCTGGAACGATATTCTTTTCACAATATAAGCCATACACAATTGTACTTGTACAACCACAACGATGGTTACGGTATTCAATTGGATGGTCAGTCTGAATATCACCAATATGGTGATGGTCAATAATCGCAACGATATCTGCCTTATCGATGTGTTTCATTGTTTGGTTTGTTGCACTATGGTCAACTAACGCGATACGTAACTTCTTATAGTTACGTGTATGGTAGCGTGATACACCACCTACAACTTTACCGTTTTCATCCAGTACAGGATAACTACGTACACGTGACGCATTCATCTTTGTCGCAACATCTTCTACATACTCTGTATTCTTAAAGCAGATTAAGTTTGTTGTCATAATCTGAGAAACAGAATAGCTCTCTGTAATAACAGTCGCTGTATGCATGGTACGATCTGGCGTTTCAACGATAGCACAACCATATTCCATCGCAAGTTCTTTGACATCATCTGCCGCATGTTCATCACAAGTTAGAACCAAGCACTTTACACCCAAACGAATGAGGTTTAACTGCTTTTCGTGTCCTTCTGACATGATGATAATACTACCAGCGATGAAACTTTCAACTAACTTTAAGTCATCCAAGGTAACGATGTGTACTTCACCATTTGTACTAAATACTTTTGGACGTAACGCAACCTTTCCACCGATAGTACGAGCGATATTATCTAGTGTCGCTGTTGCCATCAAGTCCCTTAAATCTGTATCTTCATGGATACGATAGCGAGATAAATCACTTGTAGAACAGATACCACATAAATTCTCATTCTCATCTAATACATATAAAGAACGGTTTTGTGTTCTTAACATTAAATGCCATGCATGATGAACTGTTTCATCATAACGAATCGTTGTTGGAATATCGAGATTGATATCTGCTAGACGTGCACGTGCATCCGTCATCAATAGCGGATTATCTAAATTAAATCTACGCAAAATATATTTTGTTTCTTCATTTAAAGGTCCTTGGCGACAAGCAATTGCCGTACTACCAGTCTTATTCAATAAATTCGCAAACGCAATTGCCGAACAGATTGAATCACTATCTGGATGTTTATGACCTGTTACATAAATATTGTGATTACTCATGTTCTATCAACTAAGCCCTCCACCATCTATTTTATTAATCAATAACTTAATACTTCATTACCATCTTCTGTAATCAAGATTGTATATTCCCATTGTGCACTATCTTTACCATCTTTTGTACTGATAGTCCAATTATCATATGGGTCGATTACAACTGCAGCCTTGCCCAAGTTAATCATTGGTTCAATGGTAATAACCATACCTGGTACCAGTACCATACCAGTACCCTTTTTACCAACATGTGCTACAAATGGGTCTTCGTGGAAATCATTGCCAACACCATGTCCACCCAATTCTCTTACAACACTATATCCCTTGGATGTCGCATATTTCTGAATTGCATAACCAATATCGCCAACTGTATTCCATGGTTGTGCAGCTGCTAGTCCAATTTCAAGACATTTCTTAGTTTCTTCGACGAGCGTACGACGTTCTTCACTGACATTACCAATACAGAACATACGTGACGCATCACCATAATACCCATCAACAATCGTGGTACAGTCAACATTGACAATATCACCATCATGTAGCTTCTGAATATGCTTTGGAATACCATGACATACAACGCTGTTTACAGATGTACACACATGTTTTGGGAAGCCTTCATAGTGATATGGTGCACAGATGCCACCACTTTTTTCTGTGAAGTCTTTAACGATATCATCAATTTCTTGTGTCGACATACCTACATGGATATGTTTAGCAACTTCATCTAGCACCTGTGTGTTTAATTTAGCAGCCTTGCGAATCCCTGCAATCATTGTTGGACGTTTAATATATTTTTCTTCAGGTAAAATCGCACCCTTTTGTCTAAAATCCTCCATACGCTTTAGGATATGTTCTGGAATTGGTTCATTCTGATCTATTTCTTGCCAAAGTTTTAAATCCATCTTACTACCTATCTTTCTATTTCGTTGTACTACCAAAGCCGCCAGTTCTTACAGCGTCAGCTTCATCATCCACCGTAATACCGAAGGATACGAAAATACCCTGCAACATTCCCTGACCACTTGCAATCTCAACTGTTTTATTTTCATTTGTATCATTTGTTAGTTTGCAGAAGATATGTCCTTCATTATCTGCGTGATAGTAATCACTATCGATAATGCCCACTGTGTTATTTAGCTGTAGACGATACTTAAATCCTAATCCACTACGTGGAAATAACATTAGCACATAGTCATCTTGCATTTTCGCTCTGATACCAGTAGGTACTAGTACAGTTTCTTGTGGAGCAATCTTCAAATCAATTGGTGTATAAAAATCATACCCCGCAGAACCTTTTGTTGCACGTCGTGGAAGCACGATTGCGTTGTATATTTCCGCAATATTTCTTGTTTCATTTGGAAAAGTCTTCTGCCAATCGTTATAAAACTGTTCGTAACTTACTTTTTCAAACTGTGCAATTTTGTTCATTTTGTATTACCTACCTCTTCTTCCATGATATTTTACCACGTTTATGCGATTTCTTTACATTTTCAGCCATATTAATTAGTGGTGATTAACTTCCCCTTAAGTTATGAAAAATCGTTTTCGTTTCGAATGAAGTTTAGAGTATAATAAGGAGTGTTAACGGAGGTCTTATGAAATTAAATATCGCAGTATTTTTCGGTGGTGAATCCGTCGAACATGAAGTAAGTATTATCTCTGCACATCAAGCGATTGAAGCACTTGATAAAAATAAATACAACGTCATTCCTGTATATGTCTCAAAGGAACGTAAACTATATGTCTCTGATTTATTAAAGGATATGAGTAACTATAAAGATCTCAAGCAATTGATTTCTCAATGTACACAAGTTTCCATTACATCAGAAGATAACCGTGTCGTAATCCGTCCTGTCAAAGCTTCTCTATTTGGACGCAAGGAATTAGGTACAATCGACGTAGCTATCCCTGTCATGCATGGTACAAACGGTGAAGATGGCACAATCCAAGGTTTCTTTGAAATGTTAAAGGTTCCATACGCTGGTTGCGACCTCTATGGTGCAGCGATTGGACAGGACAAAGTTTTACAGAAGAATGTTCTCAGTGATAACAACCTACCAATCACAAATTGGTTCTGGGTATACGGTTCAGAAATGGATACACGTCAAAGTGAAATCCTCGATAAGGTACATCGTTTAATCTATCCAGTGATTATCAAACCTGCCCGTACAGGTTCTTCTGTCGGTATCTCTATTGCACATAACGACGAAGAATATCTTGCATGTTTTGATGAAGCACGTCAGTATGATGAGAAGATTATCACAGAGAAGGTTGTAAAACCAATGCGTGAAATCAACTGCTCTGTTGTTGGAGATTCTTATTCCTGTGTAGCTAGCGTACTAGAAGAAGTAAGTTCAGTTTCCCAAGATGAATTGCTCAGCTTCTCTGATAAGTACCTCGGTGGTAGTAAGAGCACAAAGAGTGAAGGTTCTAAAGGAATGGCAAGTACAGCACGTATCGTACCTGCACCACTTACGGATGAACAAACAAGACTCATCCAACAATTAGCGAAGGAAACTTTCCGTGTACTTGGCACCTCTGGTGTTTGTCGTATTGACTTCTTGATGGACGCGGACACAAAGAAGGTTTATGTAAATGAAATTAACACCATCCCAGGCTCCCTTGCCTTCTACCTATGGCAAGCTGCTGGTGTATCTTTCTCAGAGTTAATGGACAAACTTGTAGAACTTGCATTAGATAGAGAAAGAAGAAGATCCAAGATGACCTTCTCCTATGAAACAAATATCCTCAGTAACTTCTCCGCTTCTAGCGCAAAGGGTTCCAAAGGATCTAAGATGTAAGATAAGCCCACGTATTGTGGGCTTTTTAAATGTATACATTCATCCATACAGATACAGAAAAGCACTTCATCGTGAAGTGCTTTGTTAACAAATCCTTTTATGCTTGTTGTTTACGACTAAATAGTACACAAACAATTACAAGTCCTGATACTAACATTAATCCTGCATACAAGGAAATATCACCACGATCACCAGTTTTTGGTGTAGTTGTGCCAGGAGTTGGTGTTGGTACAGGAGTTGGTACAGGTGTAGGTGTAGGAGTTGGTACAGGTGTAGGTGTTGGTGTTGGTGTTGGTACAGGTGTTGGTGTAGGTGTTGGTGTAGGAGTAGGTGTAGGTGTTGGTGTAGGAGTAGGTGTTGGCGTTGGTGTTGGTGTAGGAGTTGGTGTAGGAGTTGGAGTTGGTGTAGGTGTTGGTGTAGGTGTTGGTGTAGGTGTTGGTGTAGGAGTTGGTGTAGGAGTTGGTGTAGGTGTTGGTGTAGGTGTTGGAGTAGGTGTTGGTGTAGGAGTAGGTGTTGGCGTTGGTGTTGGGTCTACGATATGACCACTTAATAAATGCTGGTAAGTAGTATCTTTACCCCTGTAAATATCAATTGAAGTTCCAGCAGGAATTGCTGTAGTACTATTGATTAAATCATTGAAAGCATTTAATTCATTTTGAGAATAAGCCAAACCGCTTGTATCACGTAATGGCATATTGAAACTATCTGTATAATACCAAACCGCGAACTGTGTAACCTGTCTAAACTGTCCATCTGTTAAGCCGTATCTTTCTTGGATACCAGATTTATTGTTAGGATAGCCATCATAAACAACTCTAAGCAATCCATTATAGAGATCTTCTCCAGTAACTCTCTCTGTATCTGCTAGTTCTTCAAAAACAGCTCCACTACCAACTTCTTTTGTGTAATATACCTTACGTGGTGAAAAGCTACTTTCAGGAAATGCTTTATGATCATTAAAGCAGTATCCTACAATTCCCTTCTCAGTCGCTCCCTTCGGTCTAATATAGATAGGGTTCTTAATGTGATCACTTGCAGGATATTCGCCGGATTTTGTATATGCCTCAAATTCTTCGGCAGCCTCCACATGCATAGATACATTTGAAATTACCGGAATTAAAATTGATAACATTAACAATATTGTTAATGCAGGCCGCAGTAAAGTTTTGAATTTCTTCTTCATAAAAACCTCCCCATGAATTTGTAATTCACAAATATTATATTAGACATAAATATTTTATCAAACAGAAAATGTATAATTGATTTACAAATAGTTAATTTTCATTAGTTATGAAAGTATGTATTATTTTTTTACAATATAAAAGGCAATTTTACGGATACTATCCAAAATTGCCTTTTATCATAATTAATCTAATTGTATAATGTAAAGTTTGTAAATCTTATAACGTATTCAAATTCACAATATGAACTTCAGGATCATGTGAACAATACAATGTATCCAAACGAACTAAGAATTCTTCTGCATCTTCTTTGGATGGGAATGTTCTAACTGGTTCAGAAACACCATTTACGATAAATGTTACATCAAACATATCATCTGTATTGTAGACAGCTGAAATTGTCATTGCTTGAATCTGTGTAGGAACATAGTATTTTGTTTCCTTTTCACGTACAACTTTTAAAATCATATCAATTATCCTCCGAAAAACTTTTATCTATATAAATCATATCATTTACTGAAGGTTTCAACTAAGAAATATTTCCATTTTTGATATCTTCAAACATGCGAATAGCTGTCTTCATAAAGTTATCATTCGCATTAGCTAGAATTTGTTTTTCACATAGTTCTTTATCTGTTGTTGCATAGAACTTTGTAATACCGTGTTCATATAACGCTTCATAGCCATCTCCAAGACAACCGCAGATTGCGATAACTGGGATATTTCTTTCTTTACAACGTCTACCAATACCATATAGCACTTTGCCATGCAGTGTTTGTGCATCTGCTCTTCCTTCACCGCTGATAACATAATCTACGCCATCCAGCATCCGATCAAAGTTCATTAAATCCATAACAACTTCAATTCCAGACTTCATTTCCCCTAATAGGAATAATGAGAAGGCTGCGCCCATTCCACCTGCTGCACCAGAGCCAGGAATATCATTAACATCTTTCCCAAATGTTTGAAGTAAAACCTGACGGTAGTTTTCCATACCCTTTTCAAGCTCTGCTTGTACTTCGGCTGTAGCGCCTTTTTGTTTTCCATAGCACATCGTCGCACCATTTGGGCCACATAAAGGATTATCCACATCACACATAATTGTAAACTTGGCTTCTTGTACCAGTGGATTCATACATGAAGTATCGATTGTGACGATATCTTTTAGACTATCACCAATTCCTTTTACTTCATTTCCATCTTTATCTAAGAAGTGTACACCTAGTGCCTGCATCGCACCAATACCACCATCATTTGTGGATGTTCCACCAATCGCAATCTTAATATCACGAATTCCATCTTCAAGAATATGGGCAATTAATTCACCAACACCATAGGATGATGTATAGCGAGGGTCTCTTTGTTCTACTGGTACTAGTGGTAATCCTACAACTTCTGCCACTTCTAAGATGGCTTCTTTTTGATTTACTAAACCAAACTTTGCTTCTCTTCGTTTCATGTATGGTCCATGTATTGGTACATACATAATTGAACCTCGCAGATTACGAGTAACAGTTTCCACTGTACCTTCTCCACCATCTGCCATTGTTACATCGATATATTCCACACTTCCAAGCACGCGATGTGTCGCATGTCTTAACAAGCGATTAATATTGATAGCACTCATCGTACCTTTGAATGAATCGGGGGCAAATAAAAATTTCATACGTCCTCCTGCTGTCGACATTTTTATTATGATATCATTCTCAAACATTTTTCGCATTAAAAAAGTGATTGATGATACTCTCATCAACCACTTATTCGCGACGTAATGCATCGATCGGATTTAAATTTGCGGCCTTGTATGATGGTAAGATACCAAACACAATACCAATTAACATTGAGAATAATACCGCAAAGATAGAAGCTTCTACGCTAATCGCAATCGGTGTTCCATTTAACTTCGATATCAAGAATGCAAGTATGACACCTGAGATAACTCCAATCACACCACCAGTCGATGTAAGAACGACTGCTTCTGTTAAGAATTGAATTAGAATCGATTTCTTAGGTGCTCCAATTGCCTTCTTCAAGCCAATCTCACGTGTTCTTTCGGTTACGCTTACTAACATGATATTCATAACACCAATACCACCAACGAGTAAGGAAATACCCGCAATCCACAACAACATTGTATTTGTTGCTTGAGATAGCTGTTGAATTTGTTTAGCTTGCTTCATCAAGTCTTCTGACTTATAACTTGTTTCGTTATTACCAGTTGCTGTAGCGTTTAAAATCTCTTCTGCTTGCTTACCGATTGTAGTCATAGAGTTTGTATCTGTTGCACGTAAGATTACATTTTCTGGCTCATCATATTGATATAAGAGTGGCCAAACTGATGTAGGTACATATACTTTTCCAGAAGTATCCTGGTTATATGTATAGTAATCATTCATATTTTTGATTGTTGGTTCAAACTCTACCGCTGGTGAAACTACACCAACAACCACAAATGGTTCCTTTTGAATTTCGACAGTTTTTCCAATCGGATTTTCTCCTTGGAATAACTGTTCTGCAGAAACCTTATCCAATAAACAAACCTTACGATTATTTTCGATATCATTTGTAGAGAAAGCTCTACCACGACTGACTACTAAGCCATTTGTCTGTAAATATGCATCATCGATACCGTATACATATCCACCTGTTAAGGAATTTGTCAGATGGAATACACCATCATATACCTGACGGCGATGATAGAGTGATACATTCACTACACCAGGAATATTCTTTAAATCATCTTTTTGAGAAGAAGAGATTTCTCTATATTTGCCAGGGATACCCTGTCCAAAGTCATATTCCCAGTCACCTTGTGTCATGCGTACATTGACTGTATTAACACCTGAACCGATGAGGTTAGTTTGAATCTGTTCATTTGTACCTTTGATTGTGGAAACGATGGCGATGATTGCCGCAATACCGATAATAATTCCTAGCATTGTTAGAATCGAACGCATCTTATGTGATAGGATTCCACGAATAGATAATCTAATATTTTCAACCATTAGTAGCCTCCATACATATTGTCTTCCATACCGATTTGTGTACGAGTACCTTCGATCGCACCATCACCATATGGGAAAGCAATATAGTCTGTATCTGAAAGGCCAGATAATACTTCTGTCGACATATTGAAATATACCTTACCAGTCTTGATATATGTCTTAACAAGCTTACCATCTACATCCTTCATAACATACTTCTGTCCGTGTTCATCACGGATGAAAGCGTTACTGAGATAAATAGAAGATGTATCTGTATTCTCTTGTTGAATTGATAAGGCGAGATAAGAACCTTGTTTTAAATCATCACCCTTTTCAATATATGCAGTAAAACCATACATTGAAACATTCGGATTACCGCCATAGAAACCTTCCCCTGAATTTGTTGGGAAGTTATCAATTTGTGTTACAACTGCTTCATAGATGGATCCTGTTTCATAACTAGTAACAGATACTTTTGTACCCTTTTGAATTGTTGCTAATAATAACTCAGAGATAGAACCCTTTACTTCTGTACCAGTTCCACCTGCAACAGTTAAGAATGGTGTTCCATCTGTAGGAACATTGTTCATATCCTTTAGACCTTTAATAACACCACTACGTTTTGCGTAAACAACACCATCTGCTAATTGTGTCTGTAGTTCTGATAGTTCAAGTTGTTTACGACGAACATCGATATCATACTCACGAACTTCTGATTCCTTGGCATGAATTGCGCGTACAAGTTCAGAAGCTGTCATACCCTCTGGTTCAATTTCAGGTACAGATGGTTCTGGTTCGATAAGATTCTCACGAATCTTACGTGTCTGAATATCAAGTTTTGCCATATCATCTGTTACAGTACCTAAGATTGACTTTAACTTATCTACAGATACCAACCAAGAATCCTCAAGACCCTTCGTCTTATCATCCTCTGCATAAACATCTATAGAAACGTAGAATGTCTTTCCATCTGTTTCTGCTTTCTGGATAAGTTCTTTAATGAACTTACCAGAAAGGAAGCCATCATGTTTAATCGCAAAGTGATATGGATTTGCCTTTGTGCCCTTTGCGTATGTATTTACAGCAGGAACTGCTGGCGTTGGCGTAGGAGCAGGTGTTGGGGTAGGAGTTGGTGTGGCTGTTGGATCTGGAGTTGGTGTTGGAGTCGGAGTCGTTGAAGCTGTTGGCTCATCGAGATCCTTTGTAAACTCTGTGTCTTCATCCGTTAATGCATTCAGATAGTTCCATACTTTATGTTCTTCTACCTGTGTCACTGCTTCTGTATCCACTTTATATTCTGGCTCTGGTGCAGGAGTCGATGGTGGTGCTACCCTTCTTTCCACCGGCTTTGTATTTTGTAGTTGTTGTAATTCTTTTCTAGCTTGTTCTAAACGAAGTTGTGTCGTAGAAATTTCAAGCTTCTTTAGTTCTACGGTATAGTTCAAACTTGTAATATCATACGCTAGCAATTTATCGCCAACTGATACTGCTTGTCCTTCGGTAACATATACCGCAGTAATAATTTGAGATACAGATGGTGTAACAGTCTGTGTAGCTGGATCAGATACCAAACCACTCATCTGTGATTCCATCGGATTACCACCCATATTCATTGCACTAACTTGCACAACATCCACCTTACGGGATGCCTTGCGGAATTGGAGAATTCCAAAGTATCCAAGTACCAAGGCCGCAACAATAGAAACACTAATAATAACTCGTTTTTTATTCATGCGTGCCCTCCTGTATCATGCCATCAATGATATGAATGACACGCTTTGCCTTGCTTGCGACATGCGCATCGTGCGTAATCATAACAATTGTGACACCTTCTTTATTCAGTTCTTCGAATAATTCCATAACCTGTTTACCAGATTTTTGGTCTAGCGCACCAGTTGGCTCATCCGCTAAGAGAATACGTGGATGATTAATTAGTGCACGTGCAATCGCTACACGTTGTTTTTGACCACCAGATAATTGATTTGGCTTGAAGTTTACACGTTCACCCAAACCAACCTTTGTCAGTACTTCAACGGCTGCTTTTTCACGTTCAGCCTTTGGAACACCCGCATATACAAGTGGTAAGGCAACATTTTCAATTGCTGTTTCACCTGGTAAAAGTTCAAATGTCTGAAATACGAAACCAATCTTTTTTAAACGTACTTCTGATAATTCATTCTCAGAAATGCGTGAAATATCTGCGCCATCTAATTCATAGGTTCCTTCTGTACAGCGATCTAAACAACCAATGATATTCATTAAAGTTGTTTTGCCTGAACCAGAAGGACCCATAATTGCGACATACTCACCTTCCGCAACCTGTATAGAAACATTCTTCAATACAGGCACTTCAATGGTGCCGCCATAACTTTTATAGATTCCTTGTAAGTTCAATAACATACTTATTCTCCACTTCCCACTGTAGAGATTGATTCTGTCTTCATACCTTCTTTGTATTCTTCCATTGGCCATGCAATACTATCAGATTCAGATACACCAGATTTAATTTCATATTGGTATAAGTTCTGATCTAATTCGCCAACCTCAACTTCACGCTTCTCTAAGCGATGATTCTTATTGGCAACCCAAAGATATGCTTTCTCGCCTTCCATTACAACATAAGACGCATCTAACCAAATACCATCTTTCTTTACAGCAGTGCCATTATTCTTTTCTAGATACACGTGCTGACCTAGCATTAAGCCATCCGAAGAATCTAATGAAATATAGAATGGATATGTACTAGCCTTTTCAGAGCTATTGGAACCACCCATACTATACATATCATTTTGTTTTGCGTTTGGTTCTGTCTTAATTTCTGTAATCTTACCGGTCCAGAACTTTGTTTCATCTGTTCTAGAACGTACAATCATTTCTTGTCCAAGCGAAATAGATGTAATGGAAGTTTCATCAATTGTACCCTTGACTCTAAATTCACCAGATTGTGAGATTTCGATAAAGGCTGCTGTATTACCTTGCGCATCTGTACTATTTTCATTGATAGCCTTAATAGTACCGGTTGTATTAGCAAGCACATCCGCAGTATCGATTTCTTTTTGTTTTGCAGCTAAATCCAACTGTTTTTGTTGGATAGATAACTGTGCAACACGAATATCATTTTCCGCAATTGCAACCTGGCTGGTATCACCGCTAGCCTTATATTCAGAGATTGCATTATTCTTGTCCGTAATTGTGCCTCTTAATGATTCAATATCTAGATTGATTGAACTAATTTGTTTCTGTGCTTCTGAAACATCATAGCGGAAAAGAACTGTTGTAGGAATTACCTGATCACCAACAGATACAAATACTTGTTCAATTTTCTTCTCTTGGTTTTTATTCACCTTCACACTCTGTTGGGATTCTACTACACCAGAGTAACGATCATTTCCACCACTAGAAAAACCCATGATATTACTAATGGTATCTACGTAGGCAACTGTTCCTCCACTAGCACCACCTAGATTCCTTTGGAAAAAGGTAAATATTGTAGCGACAATCGCCACAACCACAACAAGTACCGCAATCAAAATCTTTTTATTTTTTAACATACAATTCTCCTGTATCTTCTATAACAGTTTATATCTAGCAAAATGATATCTTTTCTATGATATAACTAGACTCTTTAACAATATTCTACCATCTTGCAAGTTTAGTATATATAACAAAAGTGACAATTCCGTTACAAACCAACTATAATATTCTTATGAATAAATTAAGACGACTCATTCCACTTGTGATTACGGCTATTTTACTTATCACAAATATCTATTTTTATCAGGAATATCACAAATTAGACCAAACAAATACCATGTTTTCCATTACAATCATCGTATTGATTTTATCTATTATACTGAAGTGGTTACCACATAAGCCAAAGATAGACACATTTGTCAAAGTGATTACAATCTTACTTATTCCATTGCTCATTGAAATGGCAGTTGAACTTTGTAATAACAATCTTCTTTCCGATATCGAAGGTATCGGTAATGTATTTGTTAACTACGGTATTATCCTTCTGATTACGATGATATTCTATGTACTACTTGCAAGCATGAAAATCTCTTTTGCGATTACCACAGTTGTTCTATGTATTTTCGGAATCGCAAACATGTATGTAAAACAGTTTAAAGGTATCCCTCTTTTACCATGGGATTTAAGTGTGATTAAAACAGCAGCCGGTGTCGCATCCAACTATCAACTAACATTCAATGTACAAATACTCTTTACACTAACTATTATCAATATCATTTTTGCGTTATTATTCTGGCTACCAAAAGCACAGAAAACAAAACAGCAAATCCTCTATCGCACAACTTGTTTTTTCCTTTCAGCCACAATTCTAATCACTTTCTATGGTACGAATTTCTTCCAAGTTACGCTTGGCGCAACACCAGACTTCTTCAATCAAGCAAGAGGTTACGAAAACTATGGTGCGATTGCGGAATTCTTCGTAAATACACGCTACTTATCACTAGAAAAACCACATGGATATAATGTAGAAACACTTGCGACACAATTAAAAGAGAATACAGTTTCAACAAAAACCATTACAGAAACAGCACTTGGACAACATCCAAATGCGACGGTAGAACATCCAAATATCATTACGATTATGAATGAAGCGTTCTCCGATTTACAAGTGATTGGAAAGTTTGAAACAGATAAAGAGTATCTTTCCTTTGAAAATAGTATGAAGGATGATAAAAATACCATTCAAGGAAATGTATATGTTTCTACAATCGGAACAGGAACAAGTAATACTGAATATGAATTCTTAACTGGTAACTCTATGGCCTTTTTGCCTATCGGTTCAAATGCCTATACACTTTATGAAAAACATACCCAACCCGGTTTTGCGATGACGTTATCTGATCAAAACTATAGTACAACCGCCTTTCATCCTTACTACAAAGAAAACTGGAATCGTGTGAATACCTATCAATACATGAACTTTGATCGATATATCGGTATGGAGGATATTTCAAATTATCAGAAGCTACGAAACTACATCTCAGATGAATGGGATTTCCAACATATTATTGATTTATACGAAAAACGCGATACATCAAAACCATTCTTCATGTTTAATGTGACGATGCAAAATCACTCCCCATATAATACAGGGTTACTTCACGATGTCCATATCACTTCTATGAAGGGTGACTATCCACAAACAGAGGAATATCTCAGTGTCATTCGCCGTAGTGATATGGCTTTAGAACAACTTGTAAATTACTTTAAGAATGTCTCTGAGCCAACGATTATCCTTATGTATGGAGACCACCAACCTTTTATTGAAGATGAATTCTATGAAGAACTGTATGGTAAGAGTCTACACGATCTAAGTGATGCGGAAAACCAACGTAGATATATCACCCATTTCTTTATGTGGGCCAACTATGATATTCCAAGTGGCACAATCCCTTATATCAGTGCAAATTATCTCAGCACCTTACTTGCAGAAAACGCAAATGTTAAGCTAACGCCATATCAAAACTTCCAACAGAATATATATCAGGATGTACCTGTCGTATCTGCACTAGGTTGTATTGATAAAGATGGTAACTACTTTGTATATGGGGATGAAAATGCACATTCCAATAGACTTCAAACGTATGCACAACTTGCCTATAACAACCTCATTGAAGAAGAAAAACGGAAAAATGAATTATTCACTCTTCTTCCTACAAATTCAAAATAAGTACTGTATAATGTCCTTATGAACGGAATTCAATACGAACGCAGTTGTGCAAAATACCTATCCTCACTAGGATATAAAAATATAACTCTTACGAAGGCAAGTGGCGATCAAGGCATTGATATCATCGCAACCAAAGGAAGCTTAAAATATGGTTTTCAGTGTAAGTACTACAGTGGAACTGTAGGTAATGATGCGGTTCAACAAGCCTTCTCTGGTATCGCTTATTACAAACTAGACAAAGCAGTTGTGATTACAAATAGCGACTTCTCCTCTGGTGCTCGTAAGTTAGCAGAAGAAGTAGATGTTCTATTATGGGATCATGTTGACCCTATGGAAGAAGATAGTCGATATACGCTTTATCAAGTGATGGCAATTCTACTCTTTGGTTGGTCTATTATTCAGCTCTATCAAATTTTCTATAGTATTGAGCCAACCAAAGACTATCAGTTTATTTCATATAGTCTATTGTTTATCTCATCCTTCTTACAGGCAATTCCACATCATGCAAGAATCGCAACAGGTATCGCACTCATACTGTCTTCCATTCATGCATATATGTATTCTGTACAGAAGACATTCTCACTTTTTACACTAGATTATTATCAAATTGTGTTATTTATCTTCATTATTATCACTTTTATCCGATTGGTCTACTACATTAAAAAGTATTCTATACGAAGACAAGCCAATAAACGCAATCAGTTACGTCAAGATATTCAACAGACGCGTCATACAATTGCGCAGAATATGGCAGAGATATTAGCGAATGAATTTGATTGTAACGTGAAAGTAATTGACACAAAAGTAAAAGATAACAATCTCATTATTACTTTACAAACAAATCGTACACAGACAAATCAATTAGTAGCTGTAGAAGAAAAACTAAATCATATCCAAGATAATATTCAAATTGAACTACGTGCTACAGCACTACACATGATTGAACTAACAATAAAAGCCAGTCACTAAGACTGGCTTTGTTTTTCTTTCACTTTTCTAAGGAAGTCACTAACCCAATCAGAATCAATTTCAACTGATTCATCCTCAGCAAGGTATGGTTTATAGTGTTCTTCTAATGTTTGATATAACTCTTTGGTAAAAGGAACTTCTCCAACAATACCTTCACCAGATTGAATTAAGAATGCATACTCTTCACCACTCGTATTAAAGTACATATGATCAATCTCTAGACCTTGCGATTGTATCTTCGCTAAATCTCCTGTTACATACTTACCAATTTCAATGATACGATCATCTAAACCTAATCGTGCAATGAGTGCTTTTTCCTGCATGTCAGACTGACTGGACACAATTCTCTTCGTGCATGTTTCAATCCATTTATTGAGAGCTTCATCCAACTCGTCACGATGATAGCGTCGATTAAACATCAGATTCATTTCTTCATAATCCTTCTGATTATCTGGATATCCAATCAATAAATTCTTACTACTATCATGATACATGCATGTATATAACATGTTTTGTTCGGTATGACATTTTGAGCAACTATGACGGAATAACTTTCCACGGAATAGATTGCTTTCAGCCTTTGGATCTAAGGCTGTATCAATCAGCGATTTAATTTTAACTTTTTCCTTCTTTCCACAGGAATGACAGGTAATTTCCGCTTCATATGTATTCATATCTGCTCTTTTAAACATGGTATTCTCCTAAACTGTTATTTCTGTAATTCCTCTAATGTTGGGGCTGCGTTCATCGCACCCTTTTTTGTCGTAACAATTGCGGCAGCGTGGTTAGCAAAGCATAATCCCTCTTTCATCATCTCTGCTGAAATATGATCTGGCTTTTGTTTGTGATGATCTAAGTAGTAGAGTAACGCTCCTACGAAAGTATCTCCTGCACCTGTTGTATCAATAGGATTGACTTTACGTGCATCCGCATGGCTATGACAATGCTTTAAGTACGCATCACTACCCTCTGGGCCATACGTAACAATTACATGTTCTACGCCATATTGCTTTACGACTTCGATGGCTTCTTTAACGGTTGACTTACCTGTAATAAATTCAACTTCATCATCTGCCATTTTTACAATATTTGCATACTTCATGAAGGATAATACAGTCTCTCTACACTCTTCTAAGTCATCCCAAAGATCTTTTCTAATATTTGGATCAAACAAGATTGTCGCATTCGCTGCTTTGGCCTTTTGTAATAAGTACTCTGTTGCGTACTTTACAGGATAGTCTACTAAGTCAACAGAGCCAAAACTGATATAGTCTTCACTTGTAAATTCGACCTCTTCAACATCACTTTTATCTAAGAGTAAATCTGCACTTGGATTGCGATAGAAACTAAAATCACGTTGTCCATCCTCCGCAAGGCTTACAAAGGCTAACGCTGTCTTTGCCTTTTTTGTCATCTTTAGATAGCTTGTGTTAACACCATAATTTGTAATCGTATCTTTTAAGAAATGTCCAAATGGGTCATCACCAACCATGCCAATAAAATAGGATTCGGCCCCTAGTTTCGCAGCTGCTACAGCCACATTGGCAGGCGCACCACCAGGTCTTTTCTGAAAGGCATCCACAGCGCTTAGATTTGCGGCGGTTTGTACTGGAATAAAGTCAATTAAAGCTTCCCCAATTGTATAGATTTTTCCCATATATTTTCTCCAACTTTACATACTGATTTTACCCTTTTTATGAGTGATAGTGCAATCATTCCTATACATTTTATTTCTTTTCTCTATGTTACTACTGTGTTAATTAACGCATGCGTGAATGATGTATCTTACAATAAAAAAACCAAAGCACAGTGTGCTTTGGCATAAATTCAAACGATTAATAATTCTCTGCGTGAATTTCAAAGAATGCTTGTGGGTGATTACATACTGGGCAAACTTCTGGGGCTTCCATACCAACAACGATATGACCACAGTTACGGCATTCCCAAATCTTTACTTCACTCTTCTTGAATACTTCCTGCATTTCTACATTCTGAAGTAATTTTCTGTAACGCTCTTCATGCATCTTTTCGATAGCACCTACACCTCGAAACTGAGCCGCAAGATCATGGAAGCCTTCTTCTTCCGCATCCATTGCCATACGTTCATACATGTCAGTCCATTCATAGTTTTCACCATTGGCAGCTGCTTGTAAGTTTTCCTTAACATCACCAAGCATGCCTAATGCCTTAAACCAAAGCTTTGCATGTTCCTTTTCGTTTTCTGCTGTCTTTAAGAATAAAGCTGCAATTTGTTCATAGCCAGCCTTCTTTGCGACGGAAGCGAAGAATGTATACTTGTTTCTAGCTTCTGATTCTCCTCTAAAAGCTTCTAATAGATTCTTCTCTGTCTTTGTACCTGCATAACGATTCTTTTTGTTTTCCATAATGACCTCCTCTATATTTCCTTATACTCTCTTTTGAAACTATAGAAATCATCTTCCTAATATTGATAAAAGTCAACATCAAGCCTATTAATTTTATCTATCTTTCGATAAAAAACGTTCCCTTAGGAACGCATTTTATAGTGCAGTAATTGCGGCGATAGCACCGAACAATACACCAGGTAAATTCGCCATGATTAGTGGCCAATCTTTCTTCTCTTGCATAAAGCCATATGTCACCCATAGGGAACAGTTAATAGCCGCAACCATAGGTTGTAGGAAACCACTCTTCATTCCATTTAGGTTATTCATAATCTGTGGGAAATAGGAAATATACATTAACATTGCTGTACATGTCGCAATCCATCCTAATGTTTTTAGAGCTTTTTGATTCATTACATTTTCCTTTCTTACTAGATAGTGTTCTTTATCATGATATGTGCATCAAGAAATAACGCAGGAATTCTACTATATTCTTTTTCTTTATGTAAGATATTTTTTGAATAAATTACATGAAATGAAAAAATCCGGATTTCCGGATTTTTTATTAGAATTCTATGCCTTCCATTGTCTTCTTTAAGACAGCTGCAGATTCCGCAAGTTTTGTGCGTTCTTCTTCACTAAGGGAGATTGGCACTAATTCTTCAATACCATTTCTACCAACAATTGCTGGAACACTGAGCGATACATCATTGATGCCATATTCACCATGTAATCTAGTGGATACTGGTAAGATGGATTTTTCATCACGTAAGATTGCTCGGCAGATTCTTACAACAGACATTGCGATACCATAGTATGTTGCGTTCTTTCTTTCAATGATCTTGTACGCTGCATTCTTAACATCTTCCGCAATATCTTCTTGTGCTACCTTCATATCGAGGTCACCACCCATACCTCTTAACGCAAAGAAGTCAGCGAGTGGAACACCTGAGATATTTGCCATAGACCATGTGCAAATTTCAGAGTCACCATGTTCACCAATAACATATGCGTGAACAGAACGTGAGTCTACATCTAGGCGTGTTCCTAATAGATATCTTAGACGTGCAGAGTCTAATACAGTTCCTGATCCAAATACACGATTCTCTGGCATGCCAGAAGCCTTCTGTGCATAGTAAGTTAAGATGTCGACTGGATTGGCCACAATCAATAAGATGCCTTCAGGATTTTGCGCCTTAATTTCAGCCATAATACCAGAGTGAATCTGGATATTCTTCTTGATTAAGTCAAGACGTGTTTCACCTGGCTTTTGAGCAGCACCAGCTGTAACAATAATAATAGCCGCATCCTTAATATCAGAATAATTACCAGCATAGATATTCATTGGTGAACTGATGGAAGTACCATGACCAATATCCATAGCCTCACCTTCAGCCTTTGCATGATTTACATCTAATAAAACCATTTCTGAAAATAGTCCACTTTGCATTAGGGCAAATGCACTGGAAGATCCAACAAAACCGCAGCCTACAACAGCTACCTTACGAAAATTAATACTCATATTTAACATATCCTTTCTGTGTTTAGATACGTCTACATTATAGGCAATTCCTTCCAAAATTTCACTTGATATAATTTAAAAAACTTCTAGCGATTTGTTAATTTTCTCGCAAGAAGTTTTATTTATCAACTATTTTGTTGTATCTATCAGTGTTGGATTAAAACTAGCATCTACATAATCTAATAGCGCTGACTTGGCAATATTACAGCAGTGGTCACCCATACGCTCTAATGTACCAAGAATATCACAGTAGATAGAAGCAGCGACAGAAGATTCACATTGGTTCTTAGACATACGTGTAAAGTGTGCTTGACGAGCCACATACTCTGCCTTATCCATTTCTTCTTCTAATGCCATTAATTCTTCGTAGATAATCTTATCTTTTGTTCGGTATACTGCAATTGCCTTTGCGTACATTTCTTTAAACTTATCATACATACCGTTGATGTCAGCCATCGCAAAGGATGTTAGTTCACTACGGTCTTCTTGAACCATCTTATAAAACTCAGAGAGGTTCATAGATAAGTCTCCTAAACGTTCTAAGTTCTTAATAATTTCAAGATCTCTACGAATATCCGCTTGGTCAACATCCGTTAAATTTGAACTAGATGAAACTTGAACTAAGAACTCTGTAATCTTACGATCTAGAGAATTAATCATAGATTCAGATTGTTTCAAGTTTTCAAAGTCTTCATCTGTACCAGGTTTATTTAAGAAAGCACGCGAATCAGAGACATCTTCCCCTACAACATCTGCCAGTTTAAAGATCGCATCTCTAGCTGCAGAAATCGCAACTGCAGGAAGTTCTGTACTAGCAAGATGAGCATCCAACTCATCGATATTAATTTCAATCTTCTTAGGTTCTTCACCACGAACAATCAAACGAATTAACGCTGTAAATTGACGAAGGAGTGGGAAGAATACGATGGTTGCACTTGTGTTAAAGACGATATGTGCTACCGCTATCTGCATCATTCCACTAATATGTAACTCTGCACAAATCCATTGAATAAAGTTTGCGTAAGGCACTAAGAATACCATACCAATTGTTGTACCAATAATATTGAATAAGATATGAATGCCCGCTGTTCTTTTAGCTGCTGTAGAACCACCAATTGAAGCTAAGATACCAGTAACAGTTGTACCGATATTAGCACCAAATACGAATGGTAATACAGCACTAAATGTAAGTGCACCAGCTTCGTACATCTTCTGAACGACACCGATTGTCGCAGCAGACGCCTGTACTGCACCAGTCATGATTGTACCAGCTAGTAAGGATAAGAATGGATTTGTGGACATTGCTTCCGCAAAGGACATAAATGCTGGAACATCCTTAATCGCCGCAAGTTCATCACCCATTGAATTCAAACCAAAGAAAATCAAACCAAAACCAAGAATAATATATCCAGTACTCTTGATCTTCTGCTTCTTACCAAAGCAGATAATCATCGCACCAACAAACACGAAGTATAAAACAAAGCTATCAATATCCAAGGAAATCAATAATGATGTAACCGTCGTACCAATATTAGCACCCATAACGATACCAGCAGCCTGTTCCAAGTTCATAAGACCTGCACGAACTAAGCCAATCGTAATTGCGGTTGAAGCCGAACTTGACTGCATAACGATTGTAATCGCAATACCAATCAATAAAGCACTGAATGGATTGGTTGTATATTTATCAATATAATCTCTTAACTTATCACCAGCGACAGCCTTTAAACCATCACCCATGAAATTAATACCGATTAAGAATAAACCGAAACCACCTAGGATAATATCCCATCTAATGGATGTAAGTTCCATCATTCCTCCTGTGGATCATCAGATCCTCTAAAATCTCCCCATCATAAACGCACGGAAACAAATTCAATTTAAAATATTTTAGGCTAAAATTCAAGAATTTTTTTCGGTGATAACTCTCGTTTATATCCCTCCTATTTTGATAGTTTACAACCCTGTGTATAACTTTTTATCTTCAACATGTGATTGATTAAATTTAATACACGACGCTTATCTGTACTCCATAGTGGCGCAATCAGATCTTCCGCATTTCCATCTCCTGTTAAGCGATGGATAACGATATGTTCATCTAAATGCGCAATACATTCTGTCACAAGCTCTACATACTCATCCATCTCTAAAACATGATACTGAGATGGATTAGATAAATACTGTACGCCTAATCGTGTATTCTTTAGGTAATGTAATAGCTGTAACTTTACACCATCAATCTGACAAGCATTTAAATGTTGTATCGTTTCTAACAACATTTTTTGATCCTCACCTGGAAGGCCGATAATAATATGCACTATCACTTCTATATTAATCGACTTTAGATTCTTGATTGCTTCATCGAATACTTCAAGTGGATATCCACGATTCATCCACTTCGCAGTACTTTCATGAATTGTTTGTAGACCAAGCTCTACCCAAATGAATTTATTTAGATATTTTTCTTTTAACTCTTTTAAAAGTTCTAAAACATCTTTTCCTAAACAGTCAGGTCTAGTCGCAATGGAAATCCCTGCAAATAAGTCATCCTCTAAGGCAGCTGTAAAGATTTCTCGAAGTTTGCTAGTAGGAGCGTAAGTATTTGTAAAGGATTGGAAATATGCGATATAGTCGCCCTTAGGAATCTCTTGGTGATTATAAATCAGTTCTTCTCTGCTTAAACGCTTCCCCTCGTAGTAAATCGCGAAATCTCCAGAACCTCCTTCTCCACAGAAAATACAACCTCCTACCGCAACTTTTCCATCACGATTTGGGCAGGTCATTCCTGTTTCAAGTGCTACTTTATACAGTTTTCGTCCGAAGGTATCTTTGAGATATTGCGGAAGTGAATAATACAGTTGTTTCATACATCTATTCTATGATGAAATGCATAAGAAAAGAAGGTACTTCATTACATATCTTCTCTTACAAATCGAATCTTCATACCACCTTTGACTAGTTTTAGAATCGATAAGTCTTTAGGTGATACATGTCCAATGATATTGACGCGATTATCTGCTGGTAGTGGACTACGTATAATCTGTACTTCACCTGCATAACGTAAGTATGCATCATTATCCATTGTGATTGCTCCAACTTCGCGTGTAATTGTATTGTTTGGTACGATGTGCTCATCTGCCTTCTTTAATAAACGTGCTTCTTCTACTCGAATGATCCATGTTGGACTATCGATACGACAAGTCACTTCTTTATTATAGAAATGTTCTGCATATTTTAAAGTAGCCGGAATATCAATGACTCCCGTATCGCAATAGGATTGAATACGTTGAATCTCATATGCACTAATACCTGGGTCTCCCACAAACACTTGGTCTACATGGTACTTTAATGTCAGTTCCATAAACGCTGCGTATGGAGAAATATGACGATGATGTTCTAGAGTTGGTAGTCCCTCAAAAATAGGTCCTCTCTTCAATACATCTCCAGGAATAAAGGCAATCACATGGATACCTGCATCCTGTAGTGACTTGGTAATCTGTAAGAAGTACTCTTCATCTAGTCCTGTTTCACAACGTGGGTAGTAGTTATGCATGGCAAGAATTTCTTTACCTTCACGCACTAAATCTTCTACTTCCTCAACACGTATTGTTGAAGCGTTTAATACAATTGGCATCTCTTTGGCTAATGCCAGCATTTCCGCATGATCAAAACCATAATCCAAACGTAATGCATATACATCTAATAACTTAGCAATTTCGCGTACAGATGAAACCTGGAATAACTCCAATGATTTGGTAGATACATCTGCCACGATACGGAAGCCTTCTTCATTTAACCATGCACACATTGCATGCATGTCTTTTGTGTATGTATCACTAAACTCTTCAGCGATGTGTAATGATACAAATACAAGTGGATGGTTTATCCCTACACCTTGTAAGTATGCCTTCTGTTTTTCAAATGTGCTTAAGAATACAGAATATCCTAGTGAATTTGCCATGTTATTTCTCCATGATTGCTTCACGAACATGACCACAAGCTTTCTGTAAACGCATTAATGCGTCTTCATAAGAACAGCTTGCTAGTATCATTGTGATAGCGACTTTACAGGAACCCTTTGCTGCATCTATCGTAGCACGTGCTACAGAACGCTCAACTCCTGTAGCTTCCATAACAATATTTTCTGCGCGATTGCGTAGTTTTTCATTTGTCTGCATCACGTCGACCATGAGGTTTTGATATGCCTTACCAAGGCCTACCATCGTGGCTGTAGAAATCATGTTGAGAATCATCTTCTCCGCTGTACCAGACTTCAAACGTGTAGAACCTGTTAATACTTCAGCACCCACAGGAACATCCACTGCAATTTCTGCGACTTCACCAATCTTAGAATGATATGTATTGGAGATTGCGGCTGTATGACAACCTAACTGTTGTGCATACGCTAAACCACCAAGTACATACGGAGTACGACCACTCGCTGCTAGACCAATCACAATATCTCTTTCATTTAATCCAATTTGAATCAAATCTTGTTTTCCTAGTTCTGCAGAGTCTTCTGATCCTTCACGCGCTTTGATAAAGGCGCCTTCACCACCCGCAATTAGACCAACAACTACATCAGGAGATACACCAAAGGTTGGAGGGCATTCTGCCGCATCTAATACCCCAAGTCTTCCACTTGTACCAGCACCCATGTAAATGATTCTTCCACCTTGGCTGATTGCCTTAATGCAATACTCAATTATCTTTGAAATATTAGGAAGATGTGGTTGAACCGCAGACGCAATTAACGCATCCTCGCGATTCATTTCTGTAATGATTTCAAGTGAACTCATCTGGTCTAGATTCATTGTATTTTCATTGCGGTGTTCTGTAGCGATTGTTTGCAGATTAATTGTCATATGCATATTCCCCCTATGATATTTCCTACTCTATCCATATTATAGGAAAAATGATAATAAAATTTCAATATTGATACTTTTTTTCGAAATATTATTTCTGTTTTTGGGATAATGTGCTATTGTTTTTATAGGAGAAAACAGCCATGAAAAACGCACTCATTCGATTACGCGAGCATTACCACGAACTAGCCGGTGCAGAAAGAACCGTTGCGGAATACATTCTCAAAAATCCTGAAACCGCAAGTACACTTTCCGTTCAAGAATTGGCACATAAAAGTTTTTCATCTCCATCAGCAGTTGTCAGAATGTGCCACCGCATCAACTTTGATGGATATAAAGATTTTAAACGCAGTCTTACAATTGAATTAGCACTTCATGCAAAGACTGGCGAACAGATGTATAACGAAGAAATCAAAAGAACTGATAATATCGCAGATATTATTCGCAAGGTAACCGCCAAAAACGCAAAGTCCCTTGATGAGACTGAGAAGTTAATGGATGTTGAAACCTTGCGCGAATGCGTAAAGATTATGAATGATGCACGAAATGTCATTCTTGTTGGAATGGGAGCTTCCTTAGTTACCCTACGCGATCTATATCTCAAGCTATTACGTATCTCAAAGCCATGTACTATCAACGAAGACTGGCACTCACAGTTACTCAGCTGTAAAAATAGTACAGCCGAAGATGTAGCGATTGTATGTTCCTATTCAGGTAATACAACTGAGGTTATCACATGCATGAATGCGCTAAAGGAAAATCTAACCCCAATTATTGCGATTACACGCTGTGTCGATACACCAGTTTCAAAACTTGCAGACCATAAATTATATACAACTGAAAATGAGTCCCTCTTGCGTACAGCCGCAATGTCATCTCGTATCTCTCAGTTAAATATTATAGACATTCTCTATACTGCACTTGGTACTATGAATTACGATGAGACAATCAAAGTACTACATCGTACCTATATCGAAAAGCCGAAGAATTAAAAAAGACGGATATCCGTCTTTTTAATATTGTTGTAATAAACCCTTTAGAGTGCTTGCGAATTTCTCACGATCAACACCAAGCATTACTATAGTTTCACGCGACTTAAACTTTGTATCACTCCATATGTCTGTAACTGTCTTGCCAAAGCTTAAGCGGCTCTGTGTTTCCACATAGACACCTGCTTTTTGTCCTGTAAAGATTTCAGGATACTGCAAGTAGATTAATGGACATGCATCATGGATACATAAGATTTCACGCTTGTAGTTTTTGATATAGAAGTTGACATTAGATTGTACAACATCCGCAAAGAACTGACTAATCTTCGTATTAAAATTGCGGATGTCTTGAATATCTTTAGCATCTAAGTAGGCATCAACTGTAACATCTAAACCGAACATTACTACTGGAATGCCACTTTGCATCACTGTCTCAGCAGAGTGAGGGTCAGCATAGATATTAAACTCAGCAGCCATTGTGGCATTACCACCCACTGCAGCACCACCCATAATGAGGATTCGTTCAACCATATCCTTCAAATCAGGATGAGAGATAATTGCGTTTGCGATATTTGTTAGTGGTCCAACCGCAACAATCTGTAGTTTACCACCTTCCTTTTTCGCAGCTTCATAGATTGCATCCCATGCATGCATTGTTTCCTTTTCAGCTGGAGAATCTGGAATCACAACACCACCAAGTCCATCTTTACCATGCACTTCAGAAGCATCATCTAGTTCTACACACATTGGCTTAATTGCGCCTGGGTATACTTTAATATCTTCTCTACCTGCATATGCAAGTACATTACGACAGTTTTTAAATGTCTTCGCATGTTCTACGTTACCTGCAACTGCAGAGATGCCACGAATCGCAAGTTTATCTAACTTAAGTGCACAAAGGAGTGCAACCGCATCATCGACACCAGTATCGGTATCAATCCAAATTGGAATTAAATCTGTCATGCGATTTCCACCTTTCTACCTTCGTATGTCTTACATACTTCTACAAGTAGATCAACAAATTTTTCACGGTCTACACCAAGTACCGCAGTAACGTTATTTGCATTGCCACTGGTTTGGTGCCAATCTGCGATTGTAGCACCACGAGTATAGTGACCTTCAGTATCGATTTCTACATACATTTCTTGTGTAGTAAAGATTTCAGGCTTCATTAGTACTGCTACAGCACATGGATCATGTAATGGTGAACCATTCCAGCCAAGTTCTGCATGATGCTTGAAGAAGAAATCTAACCAATCCGCAACGATACCAGATACCTGGTTACCAATTTTACGGATTCTCTTTTCATCCTCTGGATAAACGATAGCCTTCTCTGTTACATCTAAACCACACATTGTAACTGGAATGCCAGATGTAAATACACTTTGTGCAGCCTCTGGATCTTCAAAGATATTGAATTCAGCTGCTGGAGTCCAGTTACCGTTTCTAAGACCTCCACCCATGATGGAAATTCTTCCAATCTTGGATTTTAATTCAGGATGCGTTAATAATAACGCTGCAACGTTTGTCTGTGGACCGGTAGCGATAATCGTTACCGGTTCTTCACTTTCTGTTAATACTTTCGCCATTAAACCTACAGAAGATAACTCTGATAACTGCATGCATGGTTCTGGCATTGCAGGACCATCCAAGCCAGATTCACCATGAAAGTTTCCCGCTGTAATTAATGGAGATAATAATGGTAGTTCTCTACCCTTCGCAATTGGCGCATCAATACCTAATAATGTACAGATACGCATTGCGTTATATGTTGTTTTGGCTAGTGTTTGATTCCCTGCTACGCTAGTAACTGCTTTGATGTCAAAGGCAGGATTTGCTTTTGCAAATACCCAAGCTATCGCATCATCATGTCCAGGATCACCATCTAGAATGACAGGTATTTTTTTAACCTCTGTCATGCGCTCACCTTTTCAGCACTCTCACGACGTGCACGCTTTGCACGACTAGCCGCAATAATAGCGAATACGACTAGACCGATAATTGTTACTAAATATGGAATTGGTGAAACAAGGTTTGAATCTACACCTGTCGCAGATAGCTTGATACCAAATGCCTGTGCAAAACCGAAGATTAATGCCGCAAGCATACATCCTAGAGGTTCACCTGCACCCATTGCCTGTGCTGCTAAGGCGATAAATCCACGTCCAGCAACCATGTCGAGGGACCAACCCATCGCATAGTACATAGACATAAACGCTCCACCCATACCACATAGTACACCAGCGATAATCATTGTGATGTACTTCACTTTAATAACACTGACACCAACGGAAGAAGCCGCATGTGAGTTTTCACCAACAGAGCGGATATTTAATCCTAGAGGTGTATGGTATAACAACACCCATGTTAAGAACACACAGATAAACGCTAAGTATGTTAATAAGCTATGTCCAGATAATACTTGTCCAATTACAGGAATCTTATCGATAAGAGGAATTGTAATACTTGGAATCTGTAACTTCTGTGTAATTAAAGAAGTTGTAGAAGTTAGTTGTGATCCCTGTGTAATACCCGTAATTACTTTTACCAAGAAGATAGTTCCGCCAGATCCAATCATATTGACCGCAGTACCCGTTAAGATAATGTTTGTCTTTAAATTGAATGCGAAGAATCCCATCAGTAAGCTAACGATAATACCTACAGCAATCGCCACAAGTAAACCAACAAACCAATTACCAGAATAGTAAGCAAATAATGAACCAAACAATGCGGAAATCATCATTGTACCTTCAAGACCGATATTGGATACGCCTGCCTTTTCACAGATAACAGCTGCCATCGTCGCAAATAGGATTGGAGCTGTGATACGGAAAATCGCAAAGAAGAATTCTGGTGTCATAATCAGTGATAACATCTTACTTCACGCTCCCTTCTACAGTCGCTCCGACTTGTTTTTCGCGCAACTCCTCTTCAGCACTCTTAACGACAAGTTTCTGACGATACTTGGATAAGAATTGATCAGCCGCAAAGAACAAGAAGATAATTGCTTGGATAATATCAATCAACTGTGCAGGAACTGCAGCGTAAGTTGACATTAAAGTACATCCCTTTTCAAGGTAAGCCATAAAGAAAGCAGCGAGTGGAACAAATGCTGGATTATTACCTGCTAGAATCGCGACAGTAATACCCGTCCAACCATAACCCGGTTGTGCTAACCAGTCGAAGTATTGGTTTCTTCCCAACATCTCAATGCCACCACCCATACCTGCGAGTAATCCACCGATTACCTGTGAAAGGATGATAATCATAACAACGTTCATACCAGAGTACATTGAGAACTTCTGGTTGATACCAATCATACGGATTGCATATCCCCAACGTGTACGATACATAAATAGTGCAATGATAATTGTCATTACGATTGCGATTACAAAGCCAATAGATAACTTAGAACCATTATCTATTAACTGAGGTAGAGCAGCATTCACTTGGAAGTTACTTGTTTGAACTGTACCCTTTGTCTTATCAGCGATAAATGCATTCATCATAAACTTAATTACGTACATGATGACATAGTTTAACATAAGGGAGTTTACCATTTCACTCACGTTTAACTTCGCCTTTAATACTGCAGGAATTAACATCATTACACCTGTAACAACTGCACCTGCAAGAATGGCAACGATTGGTAGTAATGCGCCAGGTAATGGAACATATACTGCAACTAAAGAAGTCACAAACGCACCAAGTAAGATACCACCCTCAGAGCCAAGGTTAAATTGGTTTGCCGAGAACATCACACAAGTTGCTAGACCCGTAAAGATAATAGGAATCATGCTTGCAAGTACATCTGTAAAGCCCTTTACACTAAACGTACCATTTGCACGGAATACCGGTTGAATCAACATCGACTTCAAAGAACTTAATGTCGCAAGTAGTCTTGCACCAAAACTATCTCCCTTGGAACTAATAAAGATTAGAATTGCCGCAACGAGTAACGCAATACCGATTGCCATCGCGCCACGTACAATACTAAATATCAAACTTCTTTTCTTATTCATGACAAACCCTCGCAATCTCTTCTGCTGTTTGTTTCTTAATACCCAACATGTATTGACCCATGATTTCGTCATTTAACTGACTTGTATCTTCGAAGTACGCAACAATCTGACCACCATACATAACGATTAAGCTATCAGATAATTCCATAACTTCATTTAAGTCTGCAGATACGAGTAGCACACCAATTCCAGAACGTGATAATTCTACCAACTTCTTACGGATGAATTCTGTAGCACCAACGTCAATACCACGCGTTGGCTGGTCAGCGATAATCAAATCTGGTTCATTAGAGAATTCACGTGCAACAACGACCTTCTGGATGTTACCACCGGATAACATACCAACCTTTTGGTCACGGCTCTTGCACAATACTTTATATTCCTTGATAAGTGCATCCGTCTCTTCATGCATGTTCTTCATATTGAACATCAAACCGTTGTTCATCTTCTTAGAATCTGCACGGTCAGAGATAATATTTTCTTCAATTGATGCATTCGCGGCAATACCGAATAACATACGATCTTCTGGTACTAATGAGATATGTTTCTCACGTAATTGGCGTTGGTTTAGACCAATGATATTATCACCCTTCATCGTGATTATTCCTTCATTTGGTTTGTTTAAACCAAATAACATATCTACAAGTTCTTTTTGTCCATTTCCTTCAACACCTGCAATACCTAGGATTTCACCCTTACGAACGGATAGAGATACGCCATTGAGCATCTTCTTACCCCAGTCATTGACATAATGTAAGTCTCTAACTCTTAAAATTTCATCTGTTGGTTTCGCGGCATCTTTCTGTACCTGTAAGACAACATCACGTCCTACCATCAAGCGAGAAATCTTCTCGGGTGTGACGTCCTTTGTCTCATAGACACCCATAAACTTACCACCACGCAAGATACTTAAACGATCAGTAATCTCCATGATTTCGTTTAGCTTATGAGAAATAAAGATTAATGTATAACCCTGTTCTTTTAGATGCTTTAACTCCTTAAATAGTTCTGTTGTTTCTTGGGTAGTTAAAACAGCAGTAGGCTCATCCAAAATCAAGATCTTAGCACCACGTACCAAAGCCTTTAAGATTTCTACCTTCTGCTTCATTCCAACCGGAATATCGACTACGCGAGCGTTTGGATCAACTGCCAAGTTAAACTTCTTGGAGTATTCCTCAGTAATCTTGATTGCCTTTTGACGGTCGATGAAAATACCGTTCTTCTTTGGAGTCATACCCAACACGATGTTTTCAGCGACAGTTAAACTTGGCACCAACATAAAGTGTTGGTGAACCATTCCGATGCCTTTAGAAATCGCTACGTTTGGTGATGATAGATGTACCTTTTCACCATTGACGTAAATTTCACCTTCTGTAGGTTGTTCCAAACCGAACAACATCTTCATCAGTGTAGATTTACCAGCACCATTTTCTCCCATCAGCGCATGAATTTCGCCCTTGCGTACATTCAAGTCAACATCCTGGTTTGCCACGACACCATTAGGATAAATCTTGCGAATGCCTTTCATTTGAATGACATATTCTTCGTTCATATCTCTTACCTCATTCTATTTTTATACAGGTGATCCTTCTTAAAATGAAAATCCAGTTCCAACCACCATACCAAGTTATTTTCAAAACTATTGAAAACTACACTTTTCGGCAGCTGAAACTGGATTCATAAATCACCAAAGATACTAATCAGATATATTGTTTTTTCGTGGTTGAATGAAACTTTTAAATTTCTACGTAAAACAATTTATGAATCTTTTATAACGCTACGTTTATGGGCGAACCTTTTCACGTAATGTTTCTAAATCTTTAGATGTGTTTCCTAATGCTGTAGGAACTTCAACCTTACCGTCTAAGATAGCCTGAATAGCTTCGTTAACCTTGTCCTTAGTTGCTTGAGAAGCATACTTGGCAAAGTTCTTGTCAGTTACTACACCAACACCATTTTCCTTCAAGCCTAATGTAACTTCCGTTCCCCAGTATTCTCTACCTGCATCCCATTCATCAAATACCCAAATGAGAGAGTTACCAACATTCTTTAAACCAGATGTTAATGTGATCGCTGCTAAGTCAGGAGAGAAAGTAGATTCCTGGTCTGAGTCAACACCGATGAACCATGCATTATTCTTTTCAAGAGCTGCTTCAGCTGCACCGTTACCAGCGTTACCAGCAACACCCCAGATAATATCAGCCTTGTTATCACTAATCATGGATAAACCATATTCCTTAGCAATCGCTGTATCTACATAGTCATTTGTATAACGTGTATCAACCTTGATTTCTGGATCAACGTTCTGAGCACCTGTAATGTAGCCATATAAGAAGTCATTGATAACTGGGCTATCGATACCACCAACGAAACCGATTACCTTTTCAGGGTTAATACGTTCAACAGATGTATCTGTTGTCATGCTAGCAGCTAATGTACCAATGATGTAACCTAATTCATTCTGCTTATATGTTAAGTTGAGGACATTCTTATTTTCGCCAGCATAAGTATTGTCATCAAAGATTGCATATTTCTGATCTGGATATTTTGTAGCAACTTCCTTTAAGAAGTCAGGCATCTGATATGTTCCACAGATAATTAAGTCATATTCTGCTAAGTCAGATACTTCGTACAATGTCTGTAGCCATCTTGGCTTATCAGCGTCTGTACCACCCATTTCAATTGTCTTTAATGTGATACGGCCATCTTCTTCAAGTGTCTTTAATCCAGCTGCTGCTGAGTCAAAGAATGACTTGTCACCTAAGTTACCGTTAACTAGGTATGCTACATTATACTTCTTTCCATGTGTTTCTGTTGTGTTTGAACCCTGCTTTTCAGCTTCCTTAGGTCCACAACCAACGAGCGGTGTTAACAACAATGCAACCATTGCTGCCTTTAATAGATTTTTCATGTATTTTCCTCCCAAAATCTTTTCAAATCGCCAGTCATCTCTTAGAATGAAATGGTGAAAGCGATTTCATGTAAACTCATTTTATTATCGGGGTTTAAATAAGTCAACAAATACATATCACCGGAAAGGACAAAAATTATGTTAAATCGTATACCTAAAATTAATCTCCACTTACATCTAGACGGGTCATTCCGCATGGATACAATATGGAAACTTGCACATGAACAAAATGTACAAATGCCTGCAGATACAATCGAAGGTTATGAAGCATTTATTCGTAAATGTGCAAATGCGAAAGATGTAAATGAATATCTTAAGATGTTTGATACACCTCTAAAATGTATGCAAGACAAAGCTTCTATCACTCGTATCACAGAAGAGTTGATTGAAGATTTAGCCAACCAAGGTTATATCTATGCAGAGATTCGCTTCGCCCCACAGCTCCACACACAAAAAGGTCTAACACAAGCTGAGGCAACAGAAGCTGTATTAGAAGGTAGAAACAACGCTCTTAAAAAATATCCTAATCTTCGTATCGGTATCCTTACATGCATGATGTGTATTGGTGTTGATACACTAAACCAAAAAGAAAATATGGAAACTGTAGAAGTATGCAAGCAATACCTTGGTAAAGGTGTTGTTGGAATTGACCTTGCTGGTGCAGAAGGATTTGTACCTCTATCTAACTTTGGTCCATTATTCGCAAAGGCGAAAGAATATGGTCTTCCTATGACTTGTCATGCAGGTGATAGCCAAGGCCCAGATACCGTCAAAGACGCAATGGATTTTGGAGTAACACGTATTGGTCATGGACACCATGTATACTTCGACCAAGAACTTGTAGAGCGTGCAAAAGAAAACAAAGTACTCTTTGAAATCTGCCCTACATCCAATGTACAGTGTCAAACCGTACCATCGTACGCAAAACATCCTATGAAACCACTCTATGACCAAGGTGTTCTTGTATCTGTCAACACTGATAACGATACATTTGCTGGCGTACATATTACTGATGAATACGCACACTGCATCAACGATATGGGCTTTACAATCGATGATATCTTCCAAATGAATATCAATGCAGTAAATGCCGCATTTGTTACAGAAGAAGAAAGAAAAGAATTACTTCATATCCTAGAAACAGCCAGAATGGAACAAACATCATGTTAGAAGCACATATTCAATTAGACCAAAGTGTTAACGCAAAATATGCAATCATGCCTGGAGATCCAGCTCGCATTGACCGCATTATCCCCTTCCTTGAAGATGTGAAAGAACTTGAATACAACCGAGAATTCAGAAGCATCTCCGGTTACTACAAAGGTGTAAAGGTGATTGCCATCTCCACTGGTATTGGTGGCTCTTCCGCTTCCATCGCCATCGAGGAGTTAAAACACATTGGCGTAGACACAATGATACGTATCGGTTCCTGTGGTGCCCTTCAAACAAATATTCAACTTGGAGATTTAATCTTCGCCATTGGCGCAGTACGTGATGAAGGCACATCAAAGGCATATGCAGATATTCGCTATCCAGCAGTTGCAGATACAGAATTCTTACTCAAATGTATCGAAACCGCAAAAGAAAATCATTGGGACTATCACACTGGTATCGTTCATAGCCACGAAAGCTTCTATATCGATACAAACGCAGAAGAAGAAAAGAAATGGTCATCCATGGGTGTCCTTGGTGCAGATATGGAAACAGCTGCCCTATTTACAGTAGGTCGTTTACGCAACATCCGCACAATGTCCATCCTCAACAACGTTGTCCTCTATGGTCAAGATACAGCAGATGCGATTGGCGATTATGCAGATCAAGCCACTAAGACAATGGAAGGCGAACGCAGAGAAATCCTAACAGCCCTCGAAGCTATCTATAAACTAGAAAAAAATGTCTGATAACCTCAGACATTTTTCATACTCTCTAATACTTGTTCTAATGTAGGAATACTTTTAGCCGCACCTTCTTTAGTAACCGTGATACTACTTGCCTTAGCGGCAATACGCAACGCAGTATGTACTTCTTCACCACGCAAGATACTTGCTAGATAAAAACCAGTGAAAGTATCACCAGCAGCTGTTGTATCAACAGCTTCTACACGATAAGCCTCTTGATGAATCACAGTCTCACCAGAAATATAGTAAGAACCAAGACTACCAACTGTTAAAATAATTTCCTTGTTTGGATAAGCTTTCTGTAATCCCACAATAACATCTTCTACCTGATCTGAAGAAACATTCGCAAGTCCCTTACCTTCTACTTCATTGACTACAAAGATATCAATTAAATCTAGAGGATAACTAAATATCTTTTCATCCATTGGTGCAGTATTGAAGGCAATACGTAAACCCTTTTCATGTGCTTTTGTGATTAAGTATGTTAAAGATGATATTTCATTTTGAATCAGTAATAAATCTCCCTTTTCAAAATGTGTTAATACTTCATCAATCTGTGCTTCATCAATCATCTGGTTTGCGCCACCATAAAGGATGATACAGTTTTCGCTATGACTCACCTGAATAATCGCATGTCCGGTGGCAGTTTCCTCATCCTTCTTTAGATAATCTACCTTTACACCATACTCTTGTAAGTAATCGATAAATGGTTGTCCATCAAATCCAACTCGTCCAGCATGATATACATCTAAACCTGATTTTGCTAATGCGATAGACTGATTTAAACCCTTTCCTCCAAACCCTCTACTATAGGACAAAGAAGATGTAGTCTCCTTTGGCATAACAAAATGATCCATCTGATACACATGATCAAAATTCAATGATCCAAAACTCAATACTTTCATATGTAACCTCACTTTTCGTAAATCTTATAAATTTAATATGACATACTTCTATGATTTATCCAAATAAAATCTCTAGCAATTCCTTCACTCTGTATAAATTTTTCTAGAAAAAAGATTATAATTCTGTTCATTTTCTGCTGAATCATATAAATTAATAATATGAATATGCAGAACAAGCACTATAAAGCGGTCATGGATGAAGTAGAACGCTTAGAAAAAACTGGTAGATATAGTTTGGTAAAGAACTTTATCCAGCATGGAAAGACAACTGTATATGCACATTGTATTGATGTCGCACTTACAGCTTGTGAGTTAGCAGAAACTCACAATTTTGATGTCGACTATTCCGCAATGATTACGGGTGCTTTATTACATGACTATTTCTTGTATGATTGGCATATTCCACAGAAACACTTTGGATTACATGGATTCACACATCCTTATACTGCAGCTAATAATGCCAAAAATGATTATGGTATTGGCCCTATTGAGGAAGATATTATTGTGCATCACATGTTCCCATTAACGATTTATCCACCACATTCTAAAGAAGCTTGGGTGGTATGTTGGGCTGATAAGCTTTGTGCAGCACGTGAAACAGTTACAAATCGTCTTGTTTACTTGATGAAAGCCTTTCAGCGCTAGGCTTTAGAAAAATCATCAAAAAAGTAAAAAACATCTTGCAATGAAAAAATGCCCGTGGTAATATAGTAAAGCGCTGAACGGTTAGTCAGTATGCACTTGGCAATAGTTGAGGAAATACTCAAGAGGCCGAAGAGGTGCCCCTGCTAAGGGCATAGGTCGGGAAACCGGCGCGAGGGTTCAAATCCCTCTTTCCTCGCCATACATTGGTCCCGTGGAGTAGTGGTTTATCTCGTCTCCCTGTCACGGAGAAGATCGCGAGTTCGAATCTCGTCGGGACCGCCATTACGCGAGTGTAGTTCAATGGTAGAACGCCACCTTGCCAAGGTGGACACGGCGGTTCAATTCCGCTCACTCGCTCCATTAAAACAGTCCTAGAAATAGGATTTTTTATTTTCATTTTGTGTTCAAGTTATGAAATTTATATTTTTGTTACAAAAATAATTGTTTCATAACTCTTTTTAATACATAATCAATATCGTGGGGAGATAAAATTATGTTCACAAAACTTACAAAGTCTGAAAAAGACTGGATCTTATATGATGTCGGTAACTCTGCCTTCATCTTACTAGTTTCAACGATTATGCCGCTATACTTTAATAGCTTAGCGGAGAGAGATGGATTATCATCCGTTAGCTATCTAGCATATTGGGGATATGCCGCATCAGCCGCAACACTATGTGTTGCCTTCTTAGGGCCAGTTGTTGGTACAATCACAGACTTCAAGGGATTTAAGAAACCTATCTTCTTTATTTCTGTACTAGTTGGATCAATTCTATGCTTTATGATGGGATTTATCTCACATTGGTTAATGTTTCTAATATTCTTCATTATTGCAAAGGCAGTATACTCTTCTAGTATTATCTTCTATGATTCTATGTTAGGAGATATCACCACTGAAGAGCGCCTCGATAGCGTATCCTCTCTAGGATATGCATGGGGATATATTGGTTCTTGTATTCCATTTGTATTATCACTTGCCGTGATTCTTGGTGGTAAAAATATTGGTATCTCCGGAAGTCTAGCAATGACAATTGCCTTTACGATTACAGCGATTTGGTGGTTTGTATTCTCATTACCTTTATTAAAGACATATAAACAAACACATTATATTGAAAATACAAAGAACGCTATTGCAGAAAGTTTTAAACGTTTAGGAAATACGCTCAAGAATGCAACAAAGCATAAGAAGATATTCTTGTTCTTAATTTCATTCTTCTTCTATATTGATGGTGTTTATACAATCATTGATCTTGCAACTGCATATGGAACAGCGCTTGGTCTAGATAGCACAAGTTTATTACTTGCATTATTACTGACACAGGTTGTTGCCTTCCCTGCTGCTCTTACATTTGGACGTCTTGCACAGAAGTTTGATACAACACGTCTCATTCTAATCTGTATCTTTGCATATCTTGGTATCGCAATCTTTGCAATCTTCTTAGATACACAAGTTGAATTCTGGATTCTTGCGGTATGTGTAGGATTATTCCAAGGTGGTATTCAAGCTTTATCACGTTCCTACTTTACAAAGATTATCCCAGCAGAGCAGTCTGGTGAATACTTTGGTTTAATGGATATCTGTGGTAAAGGTGCAGCCTTCCTAGGTACAGCATCTGTCTCACTTGTATCACAGGTAACAGGTTCTATCAGTGCTGGTGTAGGAAGTATCGCAATCTTCTTCGTATTAGGTATCTTCTTCTTTATTAAAACAATTAAAGCGAAATAAAAGTCCACTGATGTGGACTTTTTTAGTGACTAAATGCGTCAGGTAAATCATTTTCCAATAGGATTGTATCGGAAGGTAATGCATGTCGATAGATATGGTCAAAAGCTTCTTTGACTGTTTTAACAACAATAACACGTTGCATATCAAATCCAACTTCTTGTAAACCTTCGTAGATTGGCTTTGTTTGGATTTCACCAACAAGGATTACCTCATCAGCCTTTCCCTTCATCTTACGTCCGAATTCTTTATTCGCTTCATTTTGAATAGTGCCAAGATCAATCATTCCAGGTGTTACAACATAACGCGTATTTGGCATCATCGCAAGTACTTCTAGTGCCATTGCAGAGCCAACTGGATTCGAGTTAAACGCATCATCAATAAAGCGATAACCATTAATTGTCTTAAGTTCTAGTCGATGTTCAACCTGCTTCATATTCTTCGCTGCACGCTGGATTGTTGGCCATGGTACATTGAGGTGTCTTGCGACACAGATAGCGGATAGAATATTCAGGATATTTAACTCTCCTAGAAGCTTTGTTTCGATACGTACATGTTCATCACGATGAATAACCGTGAAAGAAGAACCCATACGCGTGTAAGTAATATCATCTGCGTAATAATCAACGTCTCTACTCTTTACACCATAACTCACTGTCTTAACAGGATTCTTTAAATGATAGTTACGGATAAAATCGTTATCATAGTTAAGAACTCCAAGTCCATCCTTTGGTAATAGTTCCATCATCTGCATCTTCTCTTTGATAATGTTCTCTTGTGAACCAAAGGTTGTTAAGTGCTGTGGACCAATTGATGTTACAACACCAATAGATGGTTGTACAAACTTCATTAGAGAAGTAATTTCACCAACGTGGTCAGCACCCATCTCACATACAAATACTTGATGAATAGGTTTTAACAAAGTTCGAATCGTAATTGTAATACCCATTGGTGTATTGTAGGAAGCAGGTGTCATTAATGTATTAAATTGCTCACCAATCATTGCCTGCATGACATTCTTAGTAGATGTCTTACCGTAACTACCAGTGATACCAATCTTAATCAGATCTTTATCTTCACGAAGAATCTTCTTTGCTTGACCAATGAACCATTGTTTTACAAGTGCTTCAATTGGAGATGTAATACATCCGACCAGGAAGATTAAAATCCAAGGTAGAATAATTACAAGTGTTGATATGCATGCATACTTAGGTAATAATTTAAAGTTGAGGAATACAAGACCAATCTCTAATAAAGCCATCACAGCGATTTGACGCTTTACACGACCAGTATATACAAGTGGCTTAATATATTTCTTGTTTTTCTCTCTCGTAAAGTTAATACCTGTAAATACAAGTAGTAGTCCTACCCATACCCATGCAAAGATTGTAAATCCAGCAAAGTATGTTAATAATCCTGCAATAAAGATATAGCAAAGTGTTGTAACCAACATCCCCTGTATCATCTTTTTATTTCCAGCAAGCCACTTACTATATCTACCTAGTTCATAGCGATTCTGCTGGAACATATGTAATGCATGTTTTGTTGGTATCAACATTGCAACTAGTGTTACAACTGCAAGTATCCATCTTTCCATACTAAGCCGTCTCCTTTAAGAATATATCTAGAACGCGATTAAAACGGTCTGCTTGGTGCCAATATGCCCAGTGGTCATCACCTGCAAATATCGCAAGACCTGCATCAGGCATCATCTTCTCCATCTGCTGTCCCATCCATAGTGGTGCAGCTGTATCTAAATCACCCCACACAAGTAATACAGGACATTTTACCAAAGGCAATAACTCTGTTACATCATCATTAACTACCTTTACAAATGTAGGTCTCATAATACCCTGCGCATTACGATAATCCTCTGATCCAGCATTCTTTTGAAGTTCTTCTAATTTCTTAGTTTGACCAGTCACTTTTAAAAGCCACTTACCAGCTTTAAACAACTTGACACGAATCTTACTTTCAAGAGATTGCTTTGGACGTATACCCGCAGCCCCTGTTAAACACATCTTTTTAACATTCTCTGGGTTCTTTGCACCATAGCGAATCGCTACACGACAACCAAAGGAATGCCCAACAAGAATAGGATTTTGAATTTGATTCACTGCGATAAAGTCTTCCATGAATGCCTCATAATCAGGAACACCCCAAGCAACTGGTGGATTATCACTTTCACCAAAGCCAGGAAAATCAATCGCAAAAACACGATAGCGATCTTTGAAGTGATCAAAAATTGCCTGCATCATTTCCTTATTCTGACCCCATCCGTGCAGAAGAATCATATCTGGTCCTTCGCCTTCTGTGATATATGCTGTTTTTACACCGTAAATCTGTTCTATTTTTTTCATATGTCTTTATATTTTAATCGATATTGATGAAATTTTCACCCATTAATACACGTTTATGCAGTAGTATTTTCATTTGTTTTCTTTGGTTTTTGTGTCTTAGCATCATGCCAAATTCTAAAGCATACACCTTCCGTAAGATTTTCCGCTGCTACACGGTATCCATACGTTGTTACTACACGGTGAACAATGGATAGACCTAAACCAAATTGTCCATCTGTTCCCTTTTCATAGCGATGGAACAATGTAGTCAAGCGGTCTTTTGAAATATTCTTACCATCATTGATTACACATAACTCATTTTCTTGTAATGTCACCTTGATATAACTCTTAGAATAACGTAATGCATTATCAATTAAGTTCTCCACAACAATACGCCATGGCTCTTCTTCACCATGGAAGTAAACCTCTTCATCCAGTTCACAGATAAAGCTAATCTCTGGACGAACAACCTTGAGAGATAACAGTGCTTTATCAATAATTTTATTCATATTGAGATGATTACCTTCCTCAACAGTATCCTTTAGATAGTCCATCTTATTGAGGATGATGAGACTCTTAACCTTCTTTTCTAAACGACTAGCATGTTCAATGATGACATCAACAGACTTCTCCAATGTTTCATATGGATAGATACCATCTTTAATCGATTCTCCATATGACTTGATTGTCGTAATTGGTGTCTTTAAGTCATGAGAAATATTTTGAATCATTTCTTCTTTCTCACGATTTTGTTTCTTAAGTTGGGCATTCATATCACGAAGTGCATCCGCAACTTCGCCAATCTCATCATTACGTTTTACAGCGAGTTCTGCATCTTCTTCGTTCTTAATTTTTGCAATATAATACTTGATTTGTGATAACGGTAAGATTAAAGTCGTCACCCATATTAACAACATCACCATAAAGCCGATTACAAAACTAACGTTCAACAGCACAACACCATTGATTAAACTATCACGCAAGCGCTGTTGGGCAGCGTTAGACATAACAGTAATCAGTTCACGACCATCATTTAATAATGTCTTAGAATATAAAACAGTATTATCTACAGGGGTGTTTGTTCCATCTAATTGCTCTTCTGGCGTATAAAAAGAATCCAGTGTACCAGAATATGGAACATTCGCATTTGTCTTCAGTCTTTCCTTTAAAGTCTGATCCATCTTACTTCCATAAATCACAGTGAAAGTATTCTTCTCATGATCAAACAAGTATGCACTGATTGCACCATCTGTCTGTACGAAGTCCAAAGACTGTCCTGGATTTTGATCTGCGTATAAAATTAAGCTTTCTTGTGCACTATGCAAGCGATTATACATTTCCGCTTCGGTAAATCGTTCAATCGATGGCGAAAGAAAGATAATCACGAACATCGCAAAAATCATGATGAAAAGGAAGATCATACTGAGTAACTGTTGCGACAAACTTAACTCACGCAACCACATTCGTATGCGCTTCATTATCCGAGCCTATAACCGAATCCATAAATCGTATGAATACTTAAATTCGGCATTTTCTTTCTAAGTCTACGTAACGTATCATCTACGACACGGTCGCTACCAAAGTAATTCTCTTCCCAAACTTGAGATAGAATCTGTTCACGAGGGAAAGCAGTACCACGGTTATTTACGAACATCATCAAGAGTTCAAACTCTTTGGTTGTTAAATCAATCTGCTTATCATCTTCGATGACAATTCTCTGTGCTTCATCAATCTCATAGCCATCGACCTTGATATGTTCTGCTTCATCTTTGTAAATACGACGAATCAGGTTGTTGACACGTAATACAAGTTCCTTTGGCGAGAATGGCTTTGTGATATAGTCATCACTACCCTTTTCAAGTCCAATGATACGGTCAAATTCCTTGTCACGTGCAGACATAAAGATAACAGGCACTTCAGAACGATATGAACGGATTGCTTCAATAAGATCAAATCCACTCTTATCGCCTAACATAATGTCAAGAATCCATAGATGTATATCTTCATCAGATGTATGAGAGTAAGCCTCATCAAAATCCAAATAAGAACGTACTTCGTATTCTTCTTTTTCTAAATATCTTTTTACTAATTCATTTAAATCTTTTTCGTCTTCAACGATTGCGATTACTTTTTTCATATTATCACCGCCTTTATTTTATCACAGGTTGGTTTGTTAATATATCTTTGTCACTATTGTACCCTATCAACGCAAAAAAGGGATTACCCCTTTTTTATTTATATCCATGTTTTCTCATCTTCTGGTCGAAGATATCGTTGATAATTTTGCTGAGTTGTTCCTTTAGTTCACCCTCTAATACATCACTTTGTTGTGCCTGGGCATATAGCTCTGGATGTTCCTTCGCAATCTTAGCCACTGTATCCTTTGTGGCGTGTCCTCTTACAAAGAATGGAATCTTATGCATTACCTCATCAGGTACTAATTCAATAATCATTTTTGCTGTCTTATCCATCTTTATCACACTCCTATCTATTTCAAATAAAACTGTGGTTTATTATACTCTAATTTCACTATGATGCACGTTTACTGCTTTCAAAAAAGCGGAAATAATCCGCTTAGTTAAATCCATATAGTTTTTGAGCAAGCTTATAAATCGCAAGTAATGCACTTTGGCCAAACTTACCAGGTAAGTTAACAGCTCTACCAACAAAGGAATAACGCACCTTCCGATAAATTTCTGCATCTGTTTCCTGCATGTACTTCCATAAATCTTCCTTCATTGCTAGATGTTCTGGTGTTCCAGATAATGTCGCAAGCACTGAAGTAATTGCAGAGATAATCTCTAAGTAAGAATACATATACTCCGTGCAGTTAGGAATAGACTTATCATAAGCACTTAACGTATCAATCATAATCTTGTTTACACGTAACTGTTGGTCGAGTCTCTTAATCATTACCTTTTCATTTACGGATTGATCATCACGACCAATAAAGTAATGGTACAGATTAATATCTAAGTAATAGAGCTTCTTTACAAATGGCAAAGGCTTGAATACATAGATATTATCTACATAGAATGTATGCTTAGGTAATACCAACTGACTTTCACGTAATACTTCTGTACGATATACGCACGCATGCATGGTCATATATTTACCTGGAGGCATCTTCTTTACATCCTGCCAAGTAAATGTACGATTGAGCGGTAAGTAACCCTTATAGTTAATTACCTTCTTATGCTTAACACCTACCTTGTCATAGATATAGTTACATAATACTAAGTCAGGAACATTAACAGCATCTTCACCACTATTACTAAACATTTCTAATTTCTCAAGTAAAGTCGCAAGCGCTTCTTCACCAACCCAGTCATCACTATCTACAACCTTGAAGAATACACCAGTCGCATTCTTAATACCTGTATTTACAGCTTCACCATGTCCACCATTCTCTTGGTGTACGGCTTTGACAATCGTCGGGTATTTTTCCGCAAGGCGATCAGCGATAGCAGCTGTATCATCCTTTGAACCATCATTTACGATAATAATTTCAACTTTTTCACCACCAGTTAATAACGTCTCTACACAGTGCTCCATGTAGTCCTGTGAGTTATAACATGGTACGGCAATACTCAATATCTTCATAATTACCACCTATCTATCATTACTATTGTAATATGAAAAAAATAATTAGGCTACCACCCTATGTCACATGATCATTAAAAAACGACATCAATCACCGATGTCGTCCTATAACGTTGTATAAAATTTATACGCTGGATAATGCATATTATAGAGCTGTAATGAATGTTAAGAATCCTAACACAACTCCAAATGCATTTGGGATAATTAAGATATAGTCTTTCTTTGGTTCCTTAGTCCAACCATAAATAACCCAAATCAAGCATGAAACAGCTGCTGTAAGTGGTTGGTGTGGTTGTCCCTTTATACCATTCAAGTTTGCAATAATCTGTGGGATATAAGTGATGAAAACGAAGACTCCAACAAACGCTCCAATTGATCCTACAATCGTATTTATTTTCTTTTTCATATCATTTAACTCCTTTCGACAATGTACCCATTCTAAAAGGTTATTGCCTACATCGTCAAATGATATGCGGATATTTCACAACATTTTCACTTATATCAAATATAAAAATAATTGAATTGATACTCTGGATAATGATTTTGTATATTTTTCTAAATCTCGTGATTACTATCCATATTCTAAGCTCGAATGCAGTTATTCTCACACCATTTGAAAATATGTTCTGATTATTCAGCTGGTTTTTCATGTTGTAATAACCAACACTTTCTTTCTAAACCACCTGCATACCCATGTAGATTACCATCTTTTCCAATCACGCGGTGACATGGAATGATAATTGATATTGGATTATGCCCAATAGCTGTTCCAACTGCTTGATTTGACATGGTATTTCTACCCAGTCTTTTACAAACCATTTCTTTGATATCTCCATAGGTCGCTGTTTTTCCATATGGAATCGTTAAAAGACACTGCCATACTACCTTCTGGAAGTCTGTTCCTTTTGGACGAATCGGAAGATTCATCTTTGGACAATCTCCATGAAAATACTTATCCAGCCAATCTATGACACAAGAAGCAGTCTTTGAAATAGACTTTGTAAATTCCCCTTCTATATTACATCTATCGTATCTTTGCCCATCAAACCATAGCCCAACAAGATAGCCATCTTCCACCGCAATTGTCATATCTCCCAATACTGATAAATACTTTACGAATTCAACCATAGATTTTTCCCCTTCTCAGTGATTATATCGTAAGTTTACAATTAGACCATAACTGAATATTCAAGTATAATAATACCGCTAGGAGATGGTACTTATGTCACTTTCTGAATACACATTAGCACGCAAAAAAGGCAAAGCAGATACAGAAACATTAGCTGTTTTAGATAACAGTATTTTAAGTGATTTACCAAAAGTATATGTGGGAATCTTAGAAATTCCATTAGATCTTGTGGTAGGTACAATCACTTCCTCAAGAGCTACATCCTTCACAGAGAATTGGATGCCAACTTTAGATGACGATACCGAATTTGCGGTTAAGTGGTCTAGACTCTATGATGCGCAAATCGAAGAAGGAATACGCGAACCAATCCAAGTATATGAATACATGCATGCATTCTATGTCAAAGAAGGTAATAAACGTGTATCTGTATTAAAGTACTTGCAAGCTCCTTCTATCATGGCAGAAATCACTCGTATTATGCCTGTACATAATGATTCACAAGAAATGCAGGTATACGAAGAATTCTTAAGATTTCAAAAAGTCACAAATTTATATACACCATGCTTTACAATTCCTGGAAGTTATCAACTTCTAGCAGATATGCTAGGACAAAACCTTGAAACAAAATGGCCACAGGACTTAGTTCATACCTTCCAAGGTGCTTTCTATCGTTTTGAACTAGTCACAAAGGATATTACACAAAATCAACCATCCTTTAATATTTCAGATGCCTTCTTAATCTATCTATCAATTTTTACCTTTGATAGTTTGCTAGATAAGAATCGTATTATCCTACGCCATCGTATTGAACGTATCTTAAAGGAATTCAATCGTAGTGAAAGTAATGTAAGTCTTGAATATAAAGCAAAGGCAAAATCCCAATCAATCCTTTCTCTACTCAACTTCCGTAAACAATACTATTCTGAGCGTGATCCACTTACGATTGCATTCTTATATCCATCTAACGATTTGAATGATTTACAGACAGCTATCATCGAGTGTGGTAGAACATATCTCAATAACCGTTATGAAGGTGTACTCAATACCACCGCTTACACAGGTTGTTCCGACACAAAAACAACAGAACAAATCATCCAACAAGCATGTCAAAAACATGAGTGGATTATTACAACAAGCCCGCTCTTACTAAAAGATACACTAAAGGCTGCAACAGACTATCCAGACCATAAGTTTATGAATCACTGTACACCTCTTGTATCACACATTATTAATACCTATGCATTACGTAGTTATGAGTTATTCTTCTTAATGGGTATCTTAGCAGGTATGGTACATGAGCAACGTCTTATTGGCTATATACCATATGATAATGAAGTATCTCTGATTGAACTCAACGCCTTCGCACTTGGTGTATCCTGGACTTCTCCAGATGCCAAAGTACATATCTTAAAAGAACCATGTCAAAATGCAATTATCATGGATAATCGTTCTACAACACATAAGCCAGGTTTATACCGATTCTCAGAATCGCAAGAAGAATGTCTAGCAGCACCTATTTATAACTGGTCACTCTTCTATGATTTACTTGTACAGGATATTTTGACACACAAGGAAATCAGTGAACAAAGCTATTGGTTAGGTTTGTCTTCTGGTGTAGAAGAACTCTATCTACCATCTTCCACATCAGCAGCAATTTTACGTACTATGAATCACTTTATTACTGCAATGAAAGAAGGTACTATCGTACCATTTACCGGTCCAATCGAAACCCGTACCGGCAAGCAAATTGTAGAAGCAGATAACAGCTTACAACCATTAGATATTATTCGTATCAACTGGTTAAACAATAATATTGTAGGAGAACTTTCTTCCAACAATATTCCACGAGATGAATTAACGGAGATTAAAACTACAGATGAAGATTCTAATCATAAGTGATCAAGTAGATCCATATCTATACGATTACTACACACCAAATAAATTAAAAGATATCGATCTGATTATCTCCTGTGGAGATTTACCAGCGAGATACCTAGAATTCCTTGTGACAGTCGCAAATAAACCACTCTTCTACGTTCATGGCAATCACGATACAGCGTACCTACGCCACGCGCCAGAAGGATGTGTCGACATCGATGGTCGTGTGTATGAATACAAGGGATTGCGTATTGCCGGTTTAGGTGGATGTATGAAGTATAATGAATCACCATTCATGTATACCGAATCCGAGATGCAAAAACGCATCAACAAACTCAAGCCAAGCCTTTGGATTTCCAAAGGAGTTGATATCCTAGTAACACACGCACCAGCAGAAGGATATGGAGATATGGACGATTTACCACATTCAGGTTATGCATGTTTTAATGAACTACTAGATAAGTATAAACCTGCATACATGGTACATGGACATGTACACCAAGAGTATGGACAATTCCAAAGAGAGCTCATCCACGCAAGTGGCACGAAGATTGTCAATGCTTACCAAAGGGCAATCATTGAAGTAGAACCTCCTGCACATACAGAGAAGTCATTTCTATATCCATACTTCGTTACAAAATTCTAATATTCAAAAATGGTATCCGACACTGGATACCATTTCATTTTGTATAAATTATTGAACAATTACCCCATCACGAAGAATATAGTATTCACCTACAACTTCTTCTATCTCTTCTTCAGTATCACCAAGTACATAACTACCATCTTCCATTAGATAGAAGGTATGTCCTTGACTATCAGGATAGGTAATATCCTCTAAGAGTCGAAAACTATCTATCACTTCATTCTTCCATGAAGAATAGTGTGGAAGCATCATCTTTTCTGTTAACCCTAATCCTGGAACAAAGCGTTGATACATTGAATCAATGACTTCACCTTTTAACTCTGGTTGTGCATATACAAGAGTTGCGCTATTCATACTACCGGCAGAACTGCCAATCCAAATTCCATTAAAGTCTTGAAGATGTTTCTTCAAATCAATCTCTTGGAAGAACGCATTTTGTGTTGGAACATGGCCACCCATTGCGATAATGATATCTGCCTTATCAATAAGCTCTTTAGTAGATTTTGCATTCGTACGATCCAAGACATCAAATCCAGATAAGCAAAGATTATGTTTATTCATGACATCCACAATCTCTTGTGCATAGTGTCTTGTCTTTTCGATATCATCAGGTGAAGACGCAACCAGTAATGCATGGCATGGAAATGATATATGTTTTAGTAGATCTTCAATCAAATGATGTTCATTATGAAGTTCCATCTTTGAATAATCAACTAAACTGCTGCATAAATAATATCGTATTACAAATTCTCCCAATCAATTTCTTCATCTTTATAGAAATATTTTTGATCTTTCTCACCTATTGGTCGAAGTACGCGGCAAGGATTACCCACTGCCACAACATTGCTTGGAATATCTTTTGTAACAACACTTCCAGCACCAATAACAGTATTATCTCCAATACTTACACCCGGCATAAGAATGGCACCTGCACCTACCCAAACGTTATTACCAATATGTACATCCTTGTTAAATTGTAATCCTCTTAGCCGTAATTCCGGTATAATTGGGTGTCCAGCAGTCGCAACAATCACGTTTGGCGCAAACATCACATTATCACCAATATAAATGTTTCCATCATCAACAAGCGTTAAATTATAGTTTGCATATACATCATTACCCATAAATACATGTCTAGCTCCAAAGTTAGAATGTAGTGGTGGTTCAATATAACAACCCTCTCCAATCTTACCAAACATAGATTTGAGTAATTGTTGACGCTTTTCTAGTTCATTGGGTCTTGTTAGATTGAAGTCATATAGTACTTCCATACACTCTCTTTGAAACGCAGCTACTTCTTCATCAAATGGATCATATACAAGACCCTGGTTCATTCTTTCTCTTTGTGTCATGTTTTATTCCTTAAACTTAATTAAAAAATGTCTCTTCTTCATCTTCGTCCCAATAAGAATCGAAACAATCTCTCTTCAAAATTTCATCAACTTCTTTTAACATCTTCTCATAGTAATGACATCCTTGACTGATTTGGAATTCATAGCCTTCTTGAGCACTTCTCAAAAGAGTATATGCCACTTCGAAGTCGCCTTCCTTTTCCCCAATTGCTAAGAATCTCTTACCCATCGAAAATAATACGCTTGGATACTCTAATCTAGCTGCTTCTGGTAATTCGTTTAAAGATTGAAATGCATTTATTAGATAGTATTCCGCAATCTCATCATTTTTCTTTACACCCTTACCATGTTCATACATCGTGCTTAACTTATATAAAGCATCTGTATTCTTAAAGCGTGCAGCCATCTTAAAATACGCATACGCAAGTTTAAGATCCCGCTCACAACCTCTACCATAGTAATAACAATAGCCAAGGTTCGCTTGTGATTGCACATTCCCCATTGCCGCTGCTATACGATAATATTCAATAGCAGTTTCATACTCCTCATCACGATAGAGTTCAGCACCCCTTGCATTAAAATAGTCGCTATTAAAATCTTCTAGAGCCACTTTATTCTCATTCTCAAATTCGATTTTCATATTCTATTCTCCCGGTCCAATATTCGACGAACTTTCTTTTCTCAATTATATACCTAGGCACAAAAATAAAGAAGGCATCTCGTCCATGCAGACCAAGATGTCTTCTACTTGTACATGCAAATATTTACTTAGCGCAAAACAGTTTTCTAATGTTGGTAAACATTCTCCACGTTCCCACTTGTAAACTGCCTGTACGTCTGAAAAACCAAGGTAATCTGCTAGCTCACTGGTCTTCACTTTACGTTCTTTTCGCAAACGACGAATGTTATCACCAGTAGCACTTAAACTAACGATAGGATAATTCATAACTCCATCACCTCCAATATATTCCATAAAGATGGTATATCAATATACCATCCTTTGACATGCATGTAAATACCAATGTGATGTTAAAAGTGAAAACACTGTAATGGGCTTTTATTCACCCTACATCATCATTGCAAAAATATTGTTATCCTACAGAGAGAAAAGAGGCTGTGCAAGGTTAGCAATTCCTTGCATCTCTTCCCTAGACTTTCATCACGAAGCTCTGGTGGGATTGATTACCCACACTTTTCACCCAACTCTTCAGCATTTGTTCTGTGATCTTATTTTTCCTGACTCAGAACCTGTCTCTAGGCTACTAAGAGAATCTTCTTCCATATCTTATACATGAATTTCTTCACTTCACGACAGAGTGGATTATTGGCTATTCTTAGGTTTGTATATAACGCCAATATATACCTAACTAAGATTCAGGTGCTTTATTCAAGCAACCCTCTATTGTTCCACCGATATGTATTCTGGACTATATTGCACAATGATGTGTGCCATCTGTTACTTTCAGGAATTGCACCCTTCATCTAGTATTACTACTTTGATGCGGCCAGCTGTAAGAAAGTATCCTTTCTCTTAGCCCCGAGCTTTATTCCAGATACCCCAGCAGGTTGAGTAAACCCTCTACACCGGGATATTACAGTATCTTCACTTTTGACACCATCTTTCTTGGTACAGTTATTATTCTACTTACCACAACACTCTTAAACAATGAACCTGTAGTTTAATTTTGATTACAAGCAAGATACTTGCAAGTACCAGTTAGTTAGTGTAAACTAATTATAGATAGGAGATGTAGATTATGAGAAAAACAATATATAAACGCATCTTATTCTTAGAAAAACTATTTAACAAGATAGAAAGCAAAAGTAATTAAAAAGATTCTACCAAAGAATTGAATATATACATAAGAACAAGATGAATAAAGGAAGATACCTAGGCATGTATTAGTCAGGTATCTTCCATTTTATTTTATTGGTTTTCAATAATCTCTCTTAAAACAGGCTCAATACGATTGATTACTGTTGTAACTAATGCATTCCCCATCATGAAGTAGCGTCTATTTTCTGGCATCCCTGTATTGGTCCAATCATCTGGGAAGCTTTGTAATCTTTCTGCTTCTATCGGTGTTAATAGTCGGAGTTTACCTGTCTCTTTATCTGGAATAATGTGAG
>CALHUY010000075.1 GCA_938039295.1 uncultured Solobacterium sp. | reverse complement strand
CCGTAAAACGCTTTGTGTTAGATATACTCATTTCACACCTAAATATTCAGATAAAAGATTGGCGGAACCAATAAAGACATCATTTGGAAGACAAGTGATTGGAATAATGCTATTTTCATCTGCCCAACCCATTTTTACACATAACTGGTTAGGACATTCTACTTCACGTACATGCCACTTTTTGTCTTTTACTTCAACGTGTACTTCACCTACATTACCAGTCACAACATACTCTCCATCAACACCTGAATCAAACCACTGGACAACTTTACCACGATGAACGATACCTACCCAAATTCCTACTGGCTGTTCAGATGGGATTCCTAGTGTACTAGAATCTGTACTAGGTGTTGGAGTTGTATCCGCAGTTGGCTCTGAAGTAGGAGTTGGAGTTGGTTTTTTGTTTTTAGCGATATTTAGACCAACAATACCTAACACTGCAATTAAGATAATACTGATCAAGATATATATTTCTTTCTTCTTCATAATGACAAAATTATAACATGATTAGACCAGTTTATCGCACCTAAGTTTGTTATAATAACGACATGAATATGAGAAACAAGTATTTTCAATATCTAATATTTCCAGTTATTCCCATTGTATTTACTCTACTTTGGCTAATTTTTGCAGGCTATGAAACAAATATTAGTGTATTACTTTCAAAACCTAATATTCGTATATTTCCCTTATTACTTGCTGGGATTTCTCTGCTATATCTTTTTTGGAAATTCAAAGAATACACTAACAAATATATACGAATGGCATTCTTTTTCATTGCAATCCTTGCGTTACTATTCCCTTATACTGAATCTACTATCATCAAAAACATGCATCTAATCTTTGCATATGCTACGTTAGTTCTCTATATATTTCTGATAAAAGATATGCCACAGTTTTTCCAGTATCGAATGTTATTTTTTGCGGCATGTATCTTCTGTTTTTTGGATTGTATCTTACAGATGAAGATTACCGGTTTAGCTGAGATTGTATTCCTTTGGATTAATGCATATATACTTACAAAATAAAAGTCGAATCATAGAATTCGACTTTGTTTTATACTATTGATTTACTTCAGAAACTTTCTTACGTTCTGGACTTAAGTTATCGCAATAGAAACGTACAGCAACTGTACCTAATACACAGTTATCTTCTGTAGGTTCAACGATATAATAGTCACCTTCAAGCATGCAGTTATATAATGCTTGGCAAACGGTCTTAAGGTTGTCCTTACCAGCTTCAAATTGAGTTAATAATGCGTCAGCACTTAATTCAATATAGAGCCAATCTAAAGCCTTCGCTTCACCCTTCTTCCAGTTAATTGCGTCTTCGTAATCTTTAACTGTCTTTAAATCTAAATCTTCTGCCTTAGCCTTTGCTGTCTTCTTAACTACCTTCTTCTTTGTAGTTTCTTTCTTAACAGTCTTAGTTGCAGGTGTTTCCTTCTTTACTTTCTTTGCAGTTGTAGCTTTCTTTTCAGTAGCTTCCTTCTTTTCAGCCTTCTTTGCTGGTGCAGCCTTCTTCTTGGTAGCCTTCTTTTCAACTACTTCTTCTGCTACGTCTTTAACAGTTTTCTTTGTTGGCATGTTAGCAAATCCTCCTTTTTCTACTGCTTATGCGAATTATATCATAATTTTATTATAATTTTTCACATTAGATTTCTGTAAGTGTTAATATATGGTTGTAAAGGATACGAAACATGATCGTAAGTCGTAAAGAAATGCTTGAGATTGAAGAAAAATCTGGGCTTTCATCATTTGATTTAATCAATCTTGTCGGCAAAAAATTAGCTACCCATCTGTTACCTTATTTAGATGATAAATCTAATATTTTAGTACTGGCTGGAAATGGTAATAATGGTGCCGATTGTTTTGCGCTTATCAACAATTTAAAACAATTTCATATCAAGTTGATCTTGGTAAATGGTCTTCCAAATAATCCTGATGCAATGAAGGTATATAAACAAGTTCCACTTTCAATCATTCAACCTATGACAGCCTTAGATACATGCTTGAAGGAATGTGATGTTATCATTGATGGTATTTTTGGTTTTGGCTATCATGGTAAATTATCAGAAGATATGCGAGTAGTATTCAAGCAAATACAGAATGCAAATAAGCCAATCTATAGTATCGATATTAATTCTGGTGCTGAATGTGATTCTGCCATGCATGATTCATTCGCATTACATTCTACAGTCACATTTGCGATAGACTGTTATAAGCCTTTCCATGTACTACAGAAGTATCATCATCTGTTTGACAAGTTAGAATTGATTCCACTGGATATACCACATCCAAAGCAAAGTAGTTTTTTAACGATGAATCAGACTCTCTTCTTCCATAATCTTGCGAAACGAAAAGAAACTGCACATAAAGGCAGTAGCGGAAAGATATTACTTGTTGGTGGTTCCTATGGAATGGCTGGAGCAATCAGCCTAAATATCACTGGCGCAAAAGCCCTGGGTTTTCCATATATTGAGGTAGGATGTATTGATGGTATCTACCCTATCGTTGCCACAAAGCATACAACACCAGTATTCCATCCATTCTCTGCACACAATGTTGAACAACAGCTGGCTTCAACAATTGAACATGTTAGTGCAGCAGCCTTTGGTAGTGGTATCACGCAAATGTATGAGAAAGAATTCTGTCTGGATCTGATGATTCAAAGATGCCATGCTCCTTTGATATTAGATGCTGAAGGCATACGTATGTTGCGATACAACACATGGAAATTACGCTTTGCAAAATCACCGATTATTCTAACACCACATATTGGAGAATTTGCAGACTTGTTCCACTTAGAAAAAGAGGAAGTTATGCGCAATCCTTTGCATTATGCCTTAAAGTACGCAAAGGAATTAAAAGTATATATTGTATTAAAATCAGCACATACCATTATTGCAACCCCAAATGGTCAATGTTATATTAACCAAACTGGTAATGAAGCCTTAGCTCAAGCTGGTAGTGGCGATTTACTTACTGGTATGCTAACTGCACTACTTGCATATCATTGTGATATCTTTACAAGCCTACGTATGGGTGTATGGCTCCATGGTCATATTGCAGATAGGCTTGTAGAACATCACTCTAAGATGCATATAAATCTAGAGGATTATCCCGCAGCAGTCGATCAATTCTTCTATGAAAATGGATATTAAAAAAACGAGGACACCCTCGTTTTTTTATCCCTTTAAACCTTCTTCTTGACGTTGCATATTCTCTACAACAACATCGTAGATGTCACCGATAGATTGTGCATATTCAAGTACTTTCCATGGTTCATTTGTATGATAATGAATCTTAATTAAAGTATCATCACCAACAACTAATAAGCAGTCACCTTGGAAATTGTCTGTAATATAGTCATTTATGACATCTTCATCTAAATCATGTCCATCAATTAATAACTGTGTATCAAATTTAAATTCTAACTGTTCCATTTAAGTACCTCCATTAGACGTTGTTATTATATCACGCTTTCAACGAAAACAAGTAGATATCAATAACAGGGTTTTTACTTAGATGTTGTGTATATAGTCTTGAGGTAGCCTATGAAAACATCTTTAACAAAAATACAACTCTTACATATGATCCAAGAGAATTTAATAAACATCTTTTATCCCAGAAACTATCTAACATTCTTAAAACAATTATGTTATTTCCATGAGGAATCAATCGAGAATATTATTTTAATCTTTACACAATGTCCAACTGCTACATATGTTTTAACCTATAAAGCTTGGCAAAGATATCACCGTACTGTTCGCAGAGGTTATACTGCAATTTCACTACTATCAGATTGTAACAATAACGAGCAATTACGTTCTGTCTTTGATATCACACATACAGTTGGCAAAGAATTTATACCTAAACATATAGATATAAGCTTAAATCAATTACGCAGGACTATTATCTTTCTATCATCTAAAGTTGCGACTGACACTATCCTTTCGGTTACAACTGATGATATAACGATACAAATTAAACATGCATTACAAAGATATATTTATCATTTAATCAAATCACGTTTTTCACAATACTATTCAAGTGAAATCGAAATGAAGAGTATACTCTACTGTATCTGTTTCTACTATGGAATAGATGTCAGTGAATATAACTTTTCTTCTATTACGCTTTGGGCAAAACAAAAAACGAATCACGATTTAAGAGAAGCCCTAAATGTCATTCGTTATACAACTACTTTTTTAATCGATACAATTAATTACATGTATCTTAGTCATGAATATTCTTAGCAACTGGCAAACTCCATTTGTGTAAAATTGCCAGTGCTCTTACTAAGATTGTCACACCAATTCCCACCCAAATACCTAGTGAGATATTCCCTGCATGCATTAACATTGCGCATGGAATTGCACCGATAATTGATGCGATTGCATATACATCTGTATGGAAGATTTGCGGTAATTGATTGACACAGATATCACGGAATAAACCTCCACCAACACCTGTTAATACACCACAGAATACAAGTAAGAAACTATGCGATGTTGGATGTAAGAAGAAAGCGACACGTACACCTACTGCAGTAAACACACCTAATCCTATCGCATCAGCAATCAACAAAAAATTCTTATAAGCATTTTTCTGCGTAATCTTATTTGTATTTACATTGAAGTATGCAAATAAGAATACGATAACAGAAGTAATACTAGCAACAACGACATACACTGGATTGGAAAATGCACTTGGAGGAACACTACCTAGTACAATATCACGCATAATTCCGCCAAACGTTGCAGTAATAACTCCAATAATCACAACCCCAAAGAAGTCCATCTTCGATTTCATTGCGACAAGTGCTCCCGAAATCGCAAACGCTACAGTTCCTAATATTTCTAATACAAATATATATTGATTCATATCATCCTCGTTATAATCCGTTCGTATTATACCAAAATTAAAAGTGCGTGTTCAACGCACTTTTATATAACTTATTCAGTTTCATCTTTTGGATGATAGATTTTCTCAGCAACGATTTGCACGACTGTCTTCTTATTTTCATCTTTCATGTAAAACTGCTTACGGAGATGGCCTTTAATACCAATTCTTGTGCCGGCATGGAATTCTTCGCGAACTTGATCCGCTACATCTCCCCAGGCAACTACATTTAGATAGTCCTTCGCTTTACTTGGTTCATTGTGTTTTACACAAACTGAGAATGTTGACATTGTGGAATCATTCTTTGTGCTACGAACACTTGGTTCGTACATCACTGTCCCTTTAATTTCAACTGCATTTAAATCATTCATCTTTCTTTCCTCCATAGAATATCCTTCTACGTATATATTCACAGAAGATGAAATAACTCCCTAAAAATTAAAGTAACTCTTGAATCGCTTTTTCTACATCTGCCATATCAGCAGTTGGTTCAAAACGAGCTATTACATTTCCTTTACGGTCAACAAGGAACTTAGTGAAGTTCCACTTAATATCAGAAGTTTCTCTAAAGTTAGGAACAAGGTTACCAACGTGTGCATTCATAAAATCTGCCTTTTCACCTGTGAATCCTTCAAAGCCCTTTTCACTCTTTAAGAATGTGTATAATGGCAATTCATTTTCACCATTTACATCAGACTTATGCATATGAGGGAACTTTGTGTTGAAGTGTAGTGCACAGAATTCATGAATTTCTTCATCAGATCCAGGTGCCTGTCCACCAAATTGGTTACAAGGAATATCGAGAATTTCTAAACCTTGTTCATTGTACTTTTCATGAAGTTTTTCTAACTCTTCATACTGTGGTGTAAAGCCACAAGCTGTTGCAGTATTTACTACTAACACCACCTTATTTTCATACTCTTTTAAAGAAATCTGATTGCCCTTCGCATCAGTTACATAATAATCGTAAAATCCCATAATTAATTTTCTCCTTTGGTTAGTTATATTGTATCAAGCATATATGGCATTGCAATTGATATACTCTAAAAGAAAAAACGACTCAACAATTGTTGAATCGTCTCTTAGTGCCTCCGGTCGGACTCGAACCGACACGGTATCGCTACCGGGGGATTTTGAGTCCCCTACGTCTACCAATTCCATCACGGGGGCGCTCAATTATTTTATATGATTGCCTTTTAAAATGCAATAGGTGGAAAGTTTCAAATGAACTTTCCACCTAGAGGATTATTCTTTTTCGCTCTTTCTTGCGTCAATGACTTTCTGTGCTACATCATGAGGTGCTGTTTCATAGCGGTCAAACGCTAATTCATAATATCCACGACCTTGTGTCATAGAACGTAATTCTGTTGCGTATGTTAACATTTCTGCCATTGGAACTTCAGCTCTGATAACCTGTAGACCATCTTCGTCTGTACCCATATCCAAGATGATTCCACGGCGTTTTGTGAAGTCACCCATGAGTGTACCTGTATAGTCTTCTGGTGCAGTCACAACAACCTTACCAATAGGTTCTAGAAGTACTGGTTTGGCATTTGGCATTGCGGCATTATATGCAAGTCTAGCAGCTTCCTTGAAGGCTACTTCCTTCGAGTCTACTGGGTGATAAGATCCATCATATAGAGTTGCTTTAACACCAACTACTTTATATCCTGCAAGAACACCTTTACTCATACAGTCACGTAAACCTTGTTCAACTGGCGGGAAGTACTGTTTAGGAACTGCACCACCGAATACTTCTTCCGCAAATACCATGTCATCAGAATCTGTTGGTTCAAATCTTACCCAAACATCACCATACTGACCAGCACCACCATTTTGTTTCTTGTATTTACCTTGTGCTTCAGCCTTTGCGGAGATTGTCTCACGATACTGTACAGTTGGTTTTTCTGTTGTTACTTCAACCTTGTACTTACTCTTTAACTTAGAAAGGATTAAGTCGATATGTTGATCTCCAACACCATAAAGTACTTGTTCGTGTGTTTCTTCGTTGTTTACTAGTTTGATTGTATGGTCTTCTAACATCAAGTTATGAATACCACTGGATAGCTTATCTTCATCTGCCTTTGTCTTTGGATGAATTGCATATCCTAACATTGGATGTGGATATTCGATATCTGGATACTTAATAACTCTAGAGCGTGTGCATAATGTATCATTTGTTTCTGTTGCTTGTAACTTAACAACTGCACCGATATCACCTGTAAATAACTTACCTACACCAATCTGATACTTACCATTGATAACGTAGATTTGGTTAACTTTTTCTGTTACGTCCTTCTTGGAATTATATACTTGGCTATCACTATTGAGGACACCACTCATTACCTTTAAGTAAGAAACCTTACCTACGAATGGGTCAACGATGGTCTTGAATACAAATGCGCTGAGTGCTTCATTTTCGTTTGTTTCCATGTCGACTGTATCACCCTTAAGTGTTTCAGCTTGGATTCTTCCCTTTTCTGCGTAGCTTGGGAAGTATTCTGTAATTAGGTCTAGCAAACGTTCAATACCTGTTTGATTCTCTGCACTACCGCAGTATACAGGACGGATATCACCACTACGTACACCAATACGTAATCCCTTGGCTAGTTCATGTTCATCAAATGTTTCCCCTGAGAAGAATTTCTCCATGAGTTCATCATCAGTCATTGCGATAGCTTCTGCGATTTCATTGTAGTAACGCTCTACTTCACCAACTAAATCAGATGGCACTTCTTTTGCTGTATTACGGTCATTATAATACCATGCTTTACGACGCAAGATATTAACAGAACCTACAACCACACCATTTTCAATGATTGGAACTTCAAATGGGATAACTGACTTACCAAACTTTTCTCTAAGAGTTGAGTATACAGTATCGAAGTTTGCATTTTCGACATCCATCTTATTTACAAAGAAGATTGTAGGAATCTTTTGTTTCGAAACTGCTTCACGCCAAGCGCGCTCTGTTCCAGCCTCGATTCCTTCTTTTGCGTTTACGACAATTAATGCATTATCACCCATTACAAGTCCAGTCGCTTCTTCACCAGCATAATCCATATAACCTGGAGTATCGATAAAGTTGATTTTCTTGTCTTTCCATTCTACAGGTGCGATATGGCAATATACTGATGTGCCACGCTTACCTTCTTCTGGATCATAATTTAGAGCTGTTGTACCATCGTTATTCTTTCCATAACGTTCGATTGCCTTTGTAAAATATAGGCAGGCTTCAATGACAGAACTCTTACCAGCGCCAGAGTGTCCTAGCACCACTACGTTTCTTACTTCATTTGCTAAATAGTCTTTCATTGTCGGCCTCCTACTTCAAAATATCTTTCAAATCTGATAAGCATTCTTTACGTACGTAATGAATTGCTAAATTACCATCAAAATCCTTCATTGTCTTATCTGCACCATTTTCAAGCAAATACTTTACTAATTCTGGAATTCCAATATACGCAGCGCGCATCAATGCTGTACAACCCTTATTATCAGCTTTATTGATATCTGCACCGTTATTTACTAAATCTTTAATTACATCTAACTTATATGCATTTACTGCTTCCATTAATGCTGTACGACCCTGTTCATCTACTGCATTTACATCAGCATTCTTAGAAATTAGGTACTTTACTGTGTCACTATGACCAAGTAATGAAGCTCTCATTAAAGCTGTTCTACCCTTATTATCGTGGGCATCAATATTTGCGCCCGCATGAATTAACATACGGCAAATGTCTGTGTGACCCTTCTTAGCGGCACCCATTAAAGCTGTCTTATTATTTTTATCTCTAGCTCTTGTATCTGCACCATTGTCTAATAAGAAACGTACGATTTCTGTGTAACCACGTTTTGCACTTCTCATTAACGCTGTACGTCCATCACCGTTTGCGATGTTAACGTTTGCTCCCTTAGAAACTTGTGCACATAACTTTGCAAAATCGCCACTGGCTGCTGCTTCAAAAAAGTCTAAATTTGTCTGATCCATAATCGTTTTCCTCCTGTATGATTATCAGAAATTAGTTACAAAAAAGGATGGGCATTATATGTCCATCCTAAAAACCATTTTCACAGAGAACCCGTCAAAAACCTCCCCGCCTGGGGTTTGTACAATCTCATATTGTATATCAAAAAGAACATGCTTTGTAGTCATGCTACATCATCTCCATTCTCTTCATAATACACTTCGTGTTCCTGTATCTACATAATACCTCAATTTTAATTCCCTGCAATATCGTTTGAATATCTTTTAATAACTTTTTAAATTAATTCATGAAAATAATGTAAACGTTTACATATTATCCCTGATGATCTGAATTATCTGATATGGAATCTCAATTTCATTCTCTCTAAATGCTACGAGTAAAGACTTACGAATCTTAGAAGCAGTCTCTACGCTCTTTGCAAGAGACTTGGTTGTAAATGGGAACCGAATCTGAATACCACTATCTAAGAACTCATTGACAGTGATATTAATCGGAAGATTCTTTTCTTGTGCATCTGTTGTTCTAGTATCGATTACACCATCCGTATTGATTACAACATCCGTAATCACTCTCTCCAATTTGTCGATATCAGTATCGTACGCTACGGTTAAAAACAGATAACGGATATATGTCTTTTGACCAAATGCCTTATCTTCTACAATTGCAGAGTTCATTGTGCTATTTGGGACAATAATCTTTGTATTTTCAAATGTATTTAATATCGTATGCCGGAAAGTAATTTCAATTACAGTACCAGAGATATTCTTCTCAGGAAGATTAACCATATCACCAACATGGAATGGTTGGTAGATAACAATAAAAAATCCTGCAATAAAGTTACCAAATGTTTCCTGTGCAGCTAAACCAACAACCACTGTCATAACACTAGTTGCACCTAGAATTGCTGTAGAAATACTCTGTAAAGGCTTCACATTCATCAAAATCGCAAAGGTTGCGATAATATAAATGACTGTGCGTAGAATCTTTAAAAGATACTTAAACGGCATACTTGCCCTAGCATCTTTCTTCATCGCATGATCAACTAATTTTGCAAGTATCGTGGTGAATACCTTTGCAATCACAATCGTAATCAAAAACGTAATCAAAAAGCCAAGAAAGCCATTTTCAAATATTGTATTTCCAAACAAAAACACACTGTTCTCTTTTACAATGTTTCCCATCATTTACCTCACTTTAACAAATCACTATATTCCTTATATTCAGGCATATACATTCTGATGATATCATAAAAACGTTTTGAATGGTTGGCTTCTAGGATATGTGCATACTCATGTAATAAAACATAATCTAAACATATACTTGGAAAGTGAATTAGTCTTGATGACAAGCTAATGTGATGTGTCATTGGAGAGTAAGATCCCCACCTACTTGTCATATACTTTAGAGTAATACTTGGAAGTCTTCTATGATTTACTAGACAGATATGGTTATCCCAATCTTTACGTCTTTCTTCTACCATTAGCTTCAATTGAAGATTTCCTGTACGGTAGAAGATTTCCTGAATATTATCATCACTTACCTCTGGTAGATAGAATATGATTTTATCCTCTTCAACCGACATAAATTTCTGTTTAGATAAAATAAATTCAACTGGATATACCTTTCCTAACCAGCATGCTTCCTTACGGTCAGTACCGTCTAAAAGATAATGATTCTTTTTCTTTTCTTTTTTACTGACTTTAATAATCCAATCTTGTTTCTCTAGGATGAAGGAAAGGATTTCCTGCTCACTGACATAACGTGGACAGGTCACATACAATGTTCCATCTTGCTTAACCCTTAAATACATTTTCTTATTTCGCTTGCGTTCAACTACAAGATTTCGTAATTCACCATTAATATCAATTTGTCTCATCTATGTATAATACCTCAATTTTCAATATAACTAAAAATATATATTGTCTATTACTTTTGGATATGATAATATATTTTAGCACATGGCGGCTATGGTGAAGTTGGTTAACACACTGGATTGTGGCTCCAGCACTCATGGGTTCGAGTCCCATTAGTCGCCCCTTGTAGCAAAAAATCCGTTATTCAACGGATTTTTATTTTGCTTACTATGGATAAAGAGACTTTAAATACTCCGTTACTTTTGAATCCTGTTCTAGTGTAGATTTATCTGGTGTATAGGAATCCTGCGAGGGAAATAATCTAATCTCGCCTAGCGAAGAAGCTAAGGAAAGATAATCAATATCACTTTGATTAATTCCAAGTTCAACAAAATATGGAACCTTGGTGGATTGTTCATCTTTCAACGATAGTCCTTTATGGTCTTTCATTGATATTACTTCTGCATGTCGTATCAGTATACCTGTGATTGGTATTTCTTTCTTCTGTGAGATTGAAACATGAATATCTACATACATTCCCTCTTCAATACTACCTAATGAAGATACATTTGTTTCTAATGTAAATATTGTCATTCCTTTTTGAAGTTTTGTGATTGCAAGATCACGAACTTCTTTTTCGTTATACAGCATATCCTTATAAAACATAGATCCCTTTGGTATCATTCCCTGAACCGATGTATATTTACCAATAATATCCGCTTTATCATTCCAGGTATATGTCTGCATGTACTTCTCGGGAATTTGGATCATTGTTAGATCTTCTGTTTTGATTTGTGTTCGTGGTGGAATGTTATGCTTTGCGATATATGTAGTTTTGAGATTGATCGTCTTTGCTAGATAATAGCGAAATATAACTACATTTCCAATCACACACAAGCATAGTATTAATACAATAATCCCTGTTCTTTTTATTTTTCTCATTCAATTACCCTCAAACTTATATATGTATCTTGAGAGTATTTTCCATAAAAAATTCCCAAGCATATGCTCAGGAATTTTAAACTAACCTACATGTTCAGCAAGATATGTTTTAATTGTTTCTCTTTGGTCTGGCTTACTTGGTTTGCACTGTTCTACTTGTGCTTCACCAGCAAGTAACTTAGAAGCCATCGCAGCACAACCTGGATTACCACAAGCACCGCAGTTGTATCCAGGTAATAAAGCTGTTAACTCTTCCTTACGATTGTCTTCCTTCACATAGAACTTAATAGAAGCAAACGCTAGAACAGCACCTAAGACTGCACCTAAAACTAACATCAAGCCGAAGCCTTTTAACATTGCGACTACCATTATTCCTCCTCTGTTTTTTGTGGTGCTTGGCGAACACTACATTCACTGATACCACATGCAGAACACTCTGCCTTTAAGTCTTCACAACCTTCTGGTTTTGGTGTTCTTTGATTAAGTCTTAATAACCATACATTTAGGGCAAAGAAACCTATAGCTAATAAAACTGCAACTACGATTCTAAGCACGACTTATACAAGTCCAGCAAATGCAGAGAATGCAATTGCCATAATTGCTGCACAGATGAAAGCGATAGGATTGCCCTGGAATGCCTTCGGAATATCGTTTTGATTTAAACGTTTACGGATTGTTGCAAAGATAACTAGCATCATCATAAAGCCAGCAGGAACTGCAATAGAGTTTACCATTGTCTCAACTAATGTGTACTTCTGTGTAATGTTTGCCATTGCAACATAAAGAACTGCACAGTTAGTTGTAATCAAAGGTAAGTAAATACCTAATGACTTGTAGAGATCTGGTGAGAACTTCTTAACGAACAGTTCAACGAACTGTACGAATGCTGCAATCAATAAGATGAAGCAGATAAGTTCCATAAACTCTAGTTCAAAAGGAACTAATACAAAGTAGTAAAGTACCCATGCAAGAATGGATGCTCCGAAGATAACGAAGATAACGGCTAGACCCATACCTACTGCAGATTCAAGTTTTGTAGATACTCCCATGAATGGGCACATACCTAAGAACTTAGTAAGAATAATATTGTTAATCAGTAATCCACTGATCAAGAGTGTAAATAAGTTCATTATTTAGCAGCTCCTTTCTTCACTGGCTTAGCAAGAAAGTTCTTGTAAGCAGCTACACCAGCAGCTAAGCACGCAAATGTAATAAATGCACCAAACTGCTCTGTAAACATTGGGATTTCAAATCCTTCTGGAATAATTCTGAATGCAAATACGACATTGTTTGTAAATGGATTAGAGAATGATAATCCACCAGTACCTAATAACTGTCTGATGATTGACATTGCAAGAAGTGCAAATGTGTATGCACAACCCTGCTGGATTCCATCAACGATAGATTCAGGTACTGAATGCTTGCATGCATATGCTTCAGCACGTCCTAAGATAATGCAGTTTACTACAACTAAGTCTAAGAATGCGCCTAACGCTGTAAATAGACTTGGTGTATATGCATGCATAAACATAGAAACGATAGTAACTAATGTCGCAATAATAACGATATAAACTGGAATGTGAATATCATCTGGTGTGATTGGTGCAATAAGTGATACTAAGATGTTGGATAAAGTTAATACGATAATTACCGCAACACCCATACCGATTGCACTATTTAAGCTTGTTGTAATCGCTAATGTTGAACAGATACCCAAATAAGTTGCGAATACTGGGTTTTCTGTTGCTAATTTAGAGAAGAAGCCTTGACCTTTTACTTTATTTTCGCTCATACCTTCCTCCTTACTTTGTTGCAGCCTGTAAGGCTGTTGTAATCATTGCTCTGAGTGATGTACTTGTGAATGTTGCACCTGTTGTTGAGTCTACCTTACTTTCAAGTGTTACTCCCTTGTACTTTTCTAACTCAGCTGCTTTTGTTGCTAGGTCGCCTACGCCTTCTGTATCGTTAAACTTTGTTACTTCGATACTCTTAACAGACTTACTAGCTACATCTACTGTAACTGTTGCTTCATTTACACCTTCAAAGCCTTGTGCCTTACATGCATAGATAGCTGTTGTACCATCATTGCTTGTTTCTGAACATTCTGCTTTGTTGTCTTTGAAGTCTTCTTTTGCAAGTTCTACTGGCTCTGCCTTTGGAGCAGGAGTAGCTGTTGCATTTTCATCATAAGAGATGTTATTCATCTTATTGAATACTTGTCTAGCCTGGTCAACTGCTTTACCAACTGCAGCAGATGTAATTGTTGCACCAGAGATGAGTGGCATTGTATCTGATGAAGTTAGTTTTAATACATCACTTACATATGGATCCTTAAATGCCTTATCACCCTTACCAGCTGTTTCAGCTTGTTCTAGTACGCTATATCCAGCAACTGAACCATCATTGTTATAAGCAATCATGAATGTGAATCCATCAGCGTTATAACCTGTAGAATGTAATGTAAAGATTGTTCCCTTACCTTCCGCATTATAAATACCATCGATAAGTTTTTCTTCACCATCTTTTAATTCAAGAAGACCAATCTTGTCTTCTGTAACATCTGTGAATGTTGCACCTGGGTAAATAACTTCAAGTGAAGACTTAACAGATGCTAATGCATTTTCTTCAATAATAGGAGCGGTAATCGCATTTACTGTTGATAGTAGAATTCCACACACTGCGCAGAGAATACCGAGCATGCATGATTTATATACTCCTGAAGTCTTATCAATTTTCATACGACACCTCCTTACTTTGTTGCAGCCTGTAAGGCTGTTGTAATCATTGCTCTGAGTGATGTACTTGTGAATGTTGCACCTGTTGTTGAGTCTACCTTACTTTCAAGTGTTACTCCCTTGTACTTTTCTAACTCAGCTGCTTTTGTTGCTAGGTCGCCTACGCCTTCTGTATCGTTAAACTTTGTTACTTCGATACTCTTAACAGACTTACTAGCTACATCTACTGTAACTGTTGCTTCATTTACACCTTCAAAGCCTTGTGCCTTACATGCATAGATAGCTGTTGTACCATCATTGCTTGTTTCTGAACATTCTGCTTTGTTGTCTTTGAAGTCTTCTGCACCTAATGCTACTGCGGAAGCAGACTTTAATGCTTTCGCAATCATTGCACGTAAAGACTTACTTGTGAAAGAAGCACCTGTTGTTGAGTCAATCTTACTATCTGCAGTTGCACCAACATATTTCTTTAGTTGTTCTTCTGTAGTTGCAAGATCACCAACTTCTTCAGTATCACTGAACTTAGTAACTGCAAAGGATACGACTGTCTTCTTAGCTACGTCAATTGTTACTGTAGCTTCGTTTACACCTTCAAATCCCTTTGCCTTACATGCATATACTGCAGTTGCACCATCATTACTTATTTCTGTGCACTCTGCTTCATTTTCACTATAGTCTTCAGCGCTTAGTGCTACTGCCTCTGCTGGCTTATCATCCTTCTTAGGTTCTTCAGCAACTGTTGGAGTCTTCGCTGTTAAGCTTGCACCAACAAGAAGAACTGCCACTAAGAATGCACACATTGCGATAACCGCCTTACGTGCAATCTTTGCTGCATCTTTGATCTGGCTACCATCAAGTAACTGATCAATTGCAGGAGTTAACATATTCATGATTAAGATGGAGAATAATGCACCATCTGGTAAGTTAGCCTTCCAACGAATAATCAATGTAAGAGCTGCAGCACCTACCGCAAATACATATCTACCTGGAATTGATACTGGTGAAGTCACTGGGTCTGTTAACATGAATACACCAGCGAATAATACACCACCCGCTAACACATTTACGATTGCATATTCAAAACCTGCACCGTGGATTAATCCAATAATGAGAGATACAACAAATACTGTTAAGATATATGTCACTGTTAAACGATAGTCAATAATACGTCTAGCAATGAGATATACTGCAACGAGAATTAATAATAATGCGCATGATCCACCGATAACACTTTGATAGTTACCTAAGAACATACCAGATAAGTTACCAAATTGACCTAATACATTTTGCAATGTACTGCCATCAACTATCCAGCCATAAGACTTCATAACTGCAAGTGGTGTAGCACCTGTTTGAATATCAGCCGCAACACTTGCACTAAATGAGTTCATGATAATTGCTTCCGCAAATGCTGCAGGGTTGAAGATATTTTGACCAAATCCACCAAATAGCATCTTACCAAACAAGATTGCAATTGCAGTCGCAATGATAATTGCGTAAAAACTAACATTAATTCTTGTAATTAATGGAATAATTAAACCTGTTACCCAACCATAGGAATGTAACAATTCTTTTGCAATGTCCTTCTTCTTTCTTGCAAGTAAGTACAATGTTTCAGTACACACTGCAGTTACTACAGAAGCGATGGACAGTAGAATAACGCGAATACCTAAAGAAGCACCGCCTGTCATTCCATACCAGATTGCAGAAGCAACTGTCACAACAACCAAAGCTAAGCTAAGTTCCAACATTATTCCTGTTGTAGATTGTTTAGCCGCATAGTTAGGCGATACTTTATATGAAAATTTCATTTTTCTTGCCTCCTATTTCTTTGCCTGTGCTGCTAGTTTTGCACGTACAAATGTCTTTGCACGTCTAACATTCTCAGTTACTTCAATCTTAGATGGACAAACATATGTACATAGACCACATTCAATACAGTTCATTACATCTAAACGAATTAATGTATCGTAGTCTACAGACTTATGTTCAGAAGCGATACGTACTGGCTGTAATCCGGATGGACATGTTTCTGTACAACGTCCACAACGTAAACAAGCAACTGTATCTGGCTTCTCATACTTCTGGATTGTAAGACCATTGTTCTGTGCCATTACTACGAATTGATCGTTAGGAATTGCACGACCCATCATTGGTCCACCAGCAAGTAACACTACATCATCTACACCATCTTTATATCCACCAACAGCATCAATAATGTCATGTACCTTTGTTCCTACTGGAACATATACGTTCTGTGGATTCTTAACCGCATCACCTGATACTGTTAAGTACTTATGTGTAACTGGCATACCATTTACAATTGCATTACCAAATGCAATTGCTGTAGATGCGTTGTTAACAATACAGCCTGCCTCAATTGGTAACTTATCATAACGCTTGTTTGTTAACTGGTATACAAGTGTTCTTTCCCAACCCATAGGGTAAACGTTAGGAACGATACGCACCTCGATTGGTGTTTCCTTAAATGTTTCTTGTAGTTGGGCAATCTGTTCCTTCTTATCTTCCTTGATTGCAACACAACCAGCCTTTGCATTACTCATCTTGAAGAACGCAAGTGTACCTACCTTAAGTAAGTCCATGTTTTCTTCAATGTTCTTATAATCTGATGTTAAGAATGGTTCACACTCAACTGCATTCACGATAAAGAGTTCTACATTCTCTGGCTTGTTATACTTTACATAAGATGGAAATCCTGCACCACCTAAGCCTAGCATACCGGACTCCTTCGCAAATGCGTGTAATTCTTGCCAGCTTGCCTTTTCATAATCAAACTCCGCAAACACACGTTCTACAGTATGCTTGTGGTCATTTTGAATGCGTAGATGGTCAATCATTGTACCACCTGCACCCAAGAACTTTTCGATACCCGTAACAGTACCGGAAACAGACGCAAAGAGTGGTAAATAGAATGCATCATTTCTTTCTGCTATCTTTTGTCCAATCTTAACTTCATCTCCAACTTGAACGAGTGGTTGGCATGGGGCAACACCGTTTGCAAGCGGAATCCAAACAACATCTGGATCGATAGACTTCAACACTTCTTTGTGAAGAGTCCAATCCTTATGTCCATTTAAATGAAGCTTCATTGGTCCTGTAAATATTGACATAATTTTCTTTCCTTTCCTCATCTGAAATCACACAAAATTATAACATAATCCCGCGTTAACAGTAAGATGCCTTTTGTGATATAGTTGTTGTATGAAAAGAAAAATTACAAAATTATTAATCAGTGCATTAAGCATTTGTACACTACTTACTGGCTGTACAACAAAAGAGAGTAAAAACAGTACTTCTAACAAAACTTCAACCAATAGCGAAAGCCTAACCAAATATGAAAATGTGAGTTCTGATGTAGGTTTCGATACAATCTATAGTTACATGGAATATACAACGAATACCGAATCGGCAGCTGTTCATTTTAAGGACAGCACTACCCTGCTTCGTTATTACAATCAGTTATTTGATATTTATAACGACTATGATGGTGTAAACAACCTAAAAACAATCAATGATAACGCGGGTATTCAACCAGTCAAAGTTGATAAGCCAATCATTGACATGTTGCATATGGCAAAACAGTTCTATGATTACTCCAATGGCGAATTTGATATTACCATGGGTGCCCTTCTTAAAGTTTGGCATAAGTATCGTGAAGAAGGTATTAAACTCAACACTGAAAAACAACTTGGTAATCTTCCATCAGAGGAAGAACTTACACAAGCTGCCGGTTGTAAGGGTTGGGATAATGTTGTAATTAATGACGAAGAAAGCACAGTATATATTACTCAGCCATGTCAATCATTTGATGTAGGTGGTATTGCAAAAGGATATGCGACTGAACTAGTTGCGGAAGAAGTTAGTCAACACATGCAAGCAGGCTACTTCAATGTTGGCAGAAACATCCGTACAGTCAATGATAAACCTGATGGAAGCACATGGAATGTCGGTATTGCTGATCCAGAAGGTGCACTACCAAATGGACTTGCATTAATTTCTTCCAAAGGCTCCTTCTCCTTTGTGACTAGTGGAGACTATGAGCGCTTCTATATTGCAACAGATGGTAATAGTTATCACCACATCATTGACCCATCCACAAATTATCCCGCAACGCATTACCATAGCGTCACAATCGTTACAGAAGATTCTGGTGTCGCTGACTGCTTAAGTACAACACTATTTACACTTTCTATCGAAGATGGAAAGAAAGTACTTGAAGCTTACAAGAAAGCAACAGGTAAAGAAGCGAATGCAGTATGGGTTATGGATCCAGCAAAGAAACAAGGTGATGGCAAAGAAACAAACGGCTATTACGTTGTAGCAAGCGAAGGCTTAAAAGGCATTATTACTTATTAGATACAAAAAAGCGATGAACCCATCGCTTTTTATATGATATCTCTTCCATCTTCTGGAAATGTTTTAAATAGATAAAGAATAAACGGTAATGAAATAATTGCAGTCATAATCTCACTAACAGATTGTGCAGCTTCAATACCTGTTATTCCAAAACATGCATGCAAGATAATGACAGCAGGGATTAGAATCAGTCCACTCCGTAACATCGCTAAGAATGTTGCAACGGCACTACGTGAAATTGACTGAAATAACATATTCCCATACATCGTCATCGGCATTAATACTAAGGATATACATTGGAAGCGTAATGCCGTTGTACCAACTGCAATAACATCAGGATCATCTCTAAACAATGCCACAAACTGTCCTGAGAAGGTAAATGCAATTACCGCTAGAATTGCCATTAGAGCTGTACCACTTTTGAGTGTAAAATAGAATCCCTTCTTTACACGACTGTAGATTTTCGCACCATAGTTGAATGAACTAACTGGTTGGAAACCTTGACCAATGCCAAGCGCAACACAGAATAAGAACGACACAATACGTGTTGCGATAGAAATTCCTGCAACAGCCGCATCACCATACATCGCAGATGTAGTATTTAATACCATCGTAGAAAGTGAGTTTAATCCTTGTCGACTCAAAGATGGTAATCCTGTCGTAAAGATGCGATTTAGAATCTCATGCTTGCATGTTACATATTTTAACTCTAATCTACTCTGTGTTTTCCCTTGCAGGTAAGGTAACACCAACACAAACATACCGATGTATTGTGAGATTGTCGTACTTAAACCCGCACCTGCAATACCCATATGGAATACACGCACTAAAATATAATCACCAAAGATATTTAAGACACCACCTAGTGTTAAACCAATCATTGCATAGAAGGCTTTTCCTTCATAACGCAAAATATTATTTAATACACAACTCGATGTCATTGCCATGCCTGCAAGCAAAATATAGAATGCATATATTCTTGCGTACGGAAGAATCGTTTCTGTACTACCCATCATGCGCATCATAGGATCCATGAAGATGAGTCCAATTATCATTACAACTGCGCCAACAAAAATCGAGAGAAAGAAACTTGTGGATGCGTATATTCTAGCTTTTTCGACATTCTTTGAGCCTAACTGTTGTGAGATATTCGCCCCAGCACCATGGCCAAACATAAAGCCAAAGGCCTGTAGAATGGACATCAAACTAAATACGATTCCAGTTGCACCACTAGCAGATGTACTGATTGTACCTACAAAGTAAGTATCTGCCATATTATAGATACTTGTAACAAGCATTGATATAATCGTCGGGATTGCTAGCTGCGTAATTAAGTGCGGAATTGAATCCTGTGTCATACGACGATAATGTGCCTCTTGGTTCATTGTAGACATATATTCCATCCTTTCTATCTATAAAAGCAAAAGAGGAATTTCTTCCTCTTAAAGACTTACTTAGTAGGCTTACCTAATAAGCGGAACATATTCTTCTTGTAGATTTCTACACCTGGCTGATTGAATGGGTTGATATCAATCATATAGCAAGTCATCGCTGTAGCGATGAAGAAGAAGTAACATAGATAACCGAATGAATATTCCTTCATATCAGGAATTGAGATGATTAAGTTAGGAACTCCACCAGTTACTTCATGAGCCTCAATTGTACCAAGACAAGCCATCTTATTGACCCAGTCATATGACTTACCAGCAAGGTAGTTCATCTGATCGCTATTTTCTGCATCCGTTGGAATAAGTAGATCTTCAGTAGGGTTTTCTACTTCTAGGATTGTCTCAAATAGAACTTTCTTACCTTCTTGGATAAACTGTCCTAAGCTATGTAAATCTGTTGAGAAGTTTGCACTATCTGGCAAAATACCTTTACCATCCTTACCTTCAGATTCACCTAATAACTGTTTCCACCATTCAGCAAGCATTGCAAGCTGTGGTTCATAGGCAACAAACATTTCTACATCGTAACCTTGGTTCTGTAGAATACGTCTGCACACAGCGTATTGATATGCAGGGTTCTTAGAAAGATCTGCAGTATTTAATTCCTTATATGCATCGTAAAGACCAGCCATGATCTTCTTGATATCCACTCCCATAATTGCAAGTGGTACTAAACCTACTGGTGTAATAACAGAGTATCTACCACCGATATCATCAGGAATAACGAATGTTTCGTAGCCTTCCTTATCCGCTAATGCCTTTAATGTACCACGTGCTTTATCCGTTGTCGCAATAATACGTTCCTTGCATTCTTCCTTGCCATATTTCTTTTCCATGAATTCACGAAGTACACGGAATGCAAGTGCTGTTTCAGTTGTTGTACCAGACTTAGAGATAACGTTCATTACTACGCTCTTGTCTTCGATATGCTTTAATACCTGTGCAATATATGTAGATGAGAATGTATTACCTACGAAAATAACTTCTGTCTGATTTCCTGAATATAGACCTTGAATCATTTCGATTGCGGCACGTGCACCTAAGTAAGATCCACCGATACCACATACAAGTAATACTTCAGCCTTATCTTTAACCTTTTCAGCAACTTCTAAGATGCGTTCAAATTCAGCCTTATCATATGTTTCAGCCCAATCAACCCATCCCATGTAGTCGTTGCCGGCACCAGTTCTTTCAAAAATTACTTTGTGTAGTTCATTTACTTTTTCTTGATAACTTTCGATACTTTCTTTGAGTAAAGCGTGTGATGTATTTAACTTCATCATTTTAAAATATTCTCCTTCGCCTCTTTAATCCATTCACTCATAGCATTTGCGATTGTCTGAAAACCCATTTTCATATTTGGTAAACTTGGTTTATGACCCATCGGTTTACGTCTATTTCTGGAGTGTGCTTTCTGAAGTGCTTTCAATGACAACTTCACATGACTGCTCTTATCATCACATTCTAGGACTTTTAACTTTACAACATCCCCTACACTAACGAACTTTGAAATGTCTTTCACATATCCATCGCTAATTTCAGAGATGTGGATTAGTCCACTCACATGATGTTCCAGTGCCACAAATGCACCGTAGGGTTGAATCCCTGTTATTTTTCCTTCTACAATCTGTCCTGGTTTGTATATCATTTTAGCATTTCCAATCGTTTTTAAGTATAACACACTCAAGAAAAGATGTGTGGTATACTTTACTAGAGGCTTATTATGTTAATTTCATTAAATACGATACATATTATATTTTGTGCTATATTTGCGGCTGTTAGTGCCCAGTTATTAAAACCAATTTGTGCATTCATTGTAGAACCTGAACACGATTGGGAGTGGAGTTTAACTGTCGCCTCCGGTGGCTTTCCAAGTTCACATAGTGCAATGGTTTCTGCCCTAGCTCTATCGGTTGGTTTCCGTGAGCGTTTCAGTTCAACACTATTTGCGATTACCATTGTTCTAGCAATCATTGTTATCTATGATGCCGCAAATGTGAGGTATTATAGTGGACAAAATATTAAAGTTACGCAACAATTAGTCAAGGATTTACAAGAGAAATATCCTCACGTATTCGAAAACTCCATCTATAAAACAAAGCTAAAACCTGTACTTGGTCATCGCTGGGTTGAGGTTGTTGGCGGTATTATTTGGGGGTTAATCGTTGCGTACATTTTCTATCTTGTAAAGTGAGGAAAGAGGTTAAAGTAATGAATGATACAGATTTCTATACTGAAAGTAGTGCGGATTTAATTGCCCTAGAAACAGACCCAGTTCGCAAAGAACTTCTACAACGCATTCAGCACACATTGGACAAGATTCGTCCATATATTCAAGCAGATGGCGGTGACGTCTTCTTAGTAGGATATGCAGACGGTATTGTTACAGTAACAATGACAGGTGCATGTAATGGATGTATGGTTATGGATTCCACATTAAATGATGGTATTAAAGCTATTTTATTAGATGAAGTACCAGAAGTACATGATGTTCGTTTGTTAGAAACAAACAACTACGATGAATTTAATCCATATTACTAAAATGTAGAAATATTTCTACATTTTTTTATTTTATTTTCATATTTTCTGTCATTTCTATAAAAATTTCATAGAAATCTTTAAAAAATTTATAGAAATGATAAAAAAGTCTGAATTCTATATTGAAACATCCTTTAAAACGTTATAAATTTTTCATAACAAAAAAGGAGATTCTATGGAAGATCTATTCAAAGATTTTGGCTCTAAAGTATTTGGCGAAAAAGAGATGAAGAGTCGCCTACCTCGTCCTGTCTATCTTTCTTGGAAAAAGACAGTCGCAAATGAAGGAATGCTCGATCGTATCACTGCAGATGCGATTGCCCATGCGATGAAACTTTGGGCACTCGATAATGGTGTGACCCACTTTACACACTGGTTCCAACCTATGACTGGTGGCACAGCCGAAAAACACGATAGCTTCTTAGAGCCAGATATGAATGGAGAACCATTTGCACGCTTCTCTGGTAAGATGCTCATCAAAGGTGAACCAGATGCCTCAAGTTTTCCTAACGGTGGATTACGTACAACATTTGAAGCCCGTGGATATACATATTGGGATGTAAAGAGCCCAGTATTCATCCGTGATAACATCTTGTGTATCCCTACTGTCTTTGTGTCTTACAGCGGTGAAGCCTTAGATAAAAAAGACCCTCTACTCAAATCATTAGAGGCACTCAGCACAGCCGCAACACGTGTAGTAAATATCCTTGGTGATAAAGACGTAAAGAGCTGTGATATTTCCGTAGGTCTTGAACAGGAATACTTCCTCATCGACCGTAAATACTTTGATCGTCGATTGGACTTACGTTTTACAGGTCGCACACTATTTGGTGCACCTTCCCCTAAGACACAGGAATTAGATGACCATTACTTTGGCGCCATTCCACCACGTGTGGCAGCATTCATGAAAGAAGCTAACCAAGAACTTTGGAAGCTAGGTATCTACGCGAAAACAGAACACAATGAAGTTGCACCAGGACAGTTTGAACTAGCTCCTATCTTTACCAATGGAAATGTGGCGGTTGACCAAAACCACCTCATCATGGATATTCTTCGTGAAACAGCTAAGAAACATGGTCTTGCATGCATACTCCACGAAAAACCATTCCAAGGTATCAATGGTTCTGGTAAACACGATAACTACTCCATTATCACCGATGATGGACAAAACCTGTTCTCCCCAGGTGATAAACCAGCCGAGAATATTCGCTTCTTATTATTCATCTGTGCATTTATCCGTGCAGTTGATACTTACCCTCTTCTACTTAGAATGAGTGCTTCCTGTACAGGTAATGATCATCGTTTAGGTGCTAATGAAGCTCCTCCAGCAATCATTTCCATCTACTTAGGAAGTTATATTGAAAATATCCTCTATGATATCTATACAAAGAATCGTAAGAAACCAATCACACAAGAAGAAAAGACAGCCTTTAATCCTGTGACAGGTTTAGCTTATATTCCTCACGATAATACAGACCGCAACCGTACATCCCCTCTTGCCTTTACAGGTAATAAGTTTGAGTTTAGAATGCTTGGCTCTTCCATGAGTGCATCCTTCTCTAACACAGTGTTGAATGCCATTATGGCAGAATCTCTCAATCAGATTGCGGATGAATTAGAAGGTATCAAGTATATCCAAGATATCCGTGAAAAAGCATTAACTATCTGTCGAAATTTAATAGAGAAACATAAGAGAATTCTATTCTCTGGTGATGGATATAGTGATGAATGGGCAAAGGAAGCAAAGCGTAGAGGCTTACCAAATGTGAAGAGTTTTATTGAGTCTACCGAAGTACTTAACGACCCTTCTGTTATCAACCTCTTTACTTCCTTAAATATCTACTCTGAAAAAGAACTCGCTGCGAATCGAATCATTCTACAAGAACAATACGAAAAGATTATGGGTATTGAAGTTCGTACAATGATTGAGATGGCACGCAAGGATATCTTGCCTGCACAAACAGCAGAGCTGAAGTTCTATAGTGACGCTGTAAACGCAAGTGGTAAGAGTGCTCCGAAGTTTATTCATAATCATGTTAGTAAAGTTTCTACGTTGATTGATCAAACCTACCAAGCAATCCAAGACTTGGAAGAAGCTTGGCAGAAAGTAACTACAACTGGCAATACATATGAAATTGGTCAAAATATCTACTACAAGATTAATCCACTGATGGATAAGTTAAGAGATGCAGTAGATCGCTACGAACAAATCTCATCAAGAGAATTCTACAAGTTACCTTCTTACGAAGATATTCTATTTAATATATAAAAGAATGCATGGTCCTCAACTATTCGTTAGATGAGAAGCCATGCATTTTTTATACAACTGTTATTTTCTTCTTTTCCAATTGTTGGTGGATGAAATCTCGAACCAACACAAAGATCACTGAGAATACTGGTACACCAATAAACATACCGAAGATACCGAATAATGCACCACCAATAATAATCGCAAACATAACATAGAGCGTTGGTAAACCAACTGCTCCACCGAGAATACGTGGACCAATGATATTCCCATCTACCTGCTGTAAAATCAAAATGAAGATTGCAAATTCGAGTGCCTTAAATGGATCAACCAACAGTAAGATTAAGATACTAGGAATAGCTCCTAAGAACGGACCAAATACCGGAATCATATTTGTTACGCCAACTAACACACTTATCAAAGGTGTATAAGGCATATTCATAAACGATAGGATAATGTAGCAGAGAATACCTATAATCAAAGAATCAACTGCTTTCCCTGCAACGAAGCTATTAAATGTATTAATTGTTAAACGAGAAGTTTTGATAATTTTTTCTGTTGTCTTCTCTGGAAGTAATGCATAAAGTACCTTTTTTATTTGACGCTTTAACTTTGGCTCATCTAAGAGAATGTATAATGCGATAATCATACCAATCAAGAAGTTCATGACTCCCTTAGCAAATATTACACTGTACATCAAGATAGCATTTAAACTACTTGCTAGATTGGATACCCAATCGCCCAACATACTAGCTCCTTTATCGATGACTGGATTCAATGTCTTTAATAAATCTTCGCTCAAGAAGTTATTTGAATCGAAGAAATTACGAACAGTATCTACATATCCTTCAAAGGATGAAAGGAAGGTCTGGATAGAAGAAATCATCTGTGGAATTAGAATCGAAAAGAATACAAACAACATGATGATTCCAATAAACAGAGCTCCAAAGGAAGCGATTATCTTCTTCGTACGTTGTTTTAGCGATGTCTTTTCCAACCAACTATACTCAATTATCTTTCGTAGTGGGTTTAATAGGAATGCAATAGCTAATCCATAGATAAATGGTGAAAGAGCCACAAAGATTGCGCGGAACATATCATATAAAGGCTCAACATTATTAATCAGCGTGTAAAACGCTACAACAAGAATTCCTGAGATTGAAAATGCTTTAATATTTTCAATTGTTTCCTCTTTTAATTTCGACCATTTCATACGCAAAAAAAACCTCCACATTGATTATACCAGTTTTAGAATATGTTTGAATAAGAACATATCAATTGACAAGCAATCTTTCTAGTGTTTTAATAATAACGTCTTTTATCAAGAACTGAGGTAGAGAGTCAGCTCAGTAACCTCACACCAACCTACTGCTTCCAGCAAGGTGGTACTGCTGACATCGATAAGGAAAGAGCTAAATACGTTAAATATCCTCTTTCATCTGTCGTATAAAAAAAGACAAAACGAAGGAGGTTTTTATTATGTCAAAGTATTATTTCTCATCCGAATCAGTTACAAGTGGTCACCCAGATAAAATCTGTGATTTGATTGCGGATTCTATCTTAGATGCAGCGTTAGCACAAGATCCAAAAGCACATATGGCTGTTGAAGCTACAATCAAAGATGATACAATCTTCATCTATGGTGAAGCTGGCACAACTGCAGCTATCGATTACGCTACTATCGCAAAGAAAGTTTTAAAAGATATTGGTTACCCTGAAGAATACAATGTCATCCTAAAAGTAAACAAGCAATCTGCAGAAATCAACTCCGCTGTTGGACATCAGGAATACAGTGCTGGTGACCAAGGTATCATGTTTGGTTTTGCAAGTGATGAAACAAAATCCTATATGCCATTTGCGATTGACTGTGCACACATGCTCGCAAAGCGTCTTGAACAGGTACGCCGTGAAAACCCTACTCTTTTAGGACCTGATGGTAAGACACAGGTAACAGTAGAATATGACAATGGCGAACTTAAGAGAATTGAAACAATCGTTGTTTCAACTCAACACAGTAAAGCAATCACACAAGAAGAGTTAAAGAAGTTGATTCACGAAGAAGTCATTAACAAGGTTGTAAAACCAGAACTTATCGATGAGAATACAAAGTTCTTAATCAACCCATCTGGTTCCTTCGTTGTTGGTGGTAGTTGGGGCGACTCCGGTACAACTGGACGTAAGATTGTAGTAGATACATATGGTGGATACGCACCTATCGGTGGTGGATGTTTCTCATCCAAAGACCCTACAAAGGTTGACCGTTCCGCAGCTTACTATGCACGTTACGTTTGTCGCAATATCGTAGCTAACGGCCTAGCAAAGAAATGTCAGATTGAACTTGCATATGCGATTGGTGAACCTAACCCTATCTCTATTAACGTAAATAGCTTCAATACATCAAAGTATAGTGATGAAGAGTTAGAAGAAATTGTTAAGAAGAACTTCAACTTCTCCGTTAAAAATATGATCAAGGAATTAGATCTTGAAAGACCTATCTACACACAGACAACAAACTATGGACACTTCGGTAAGCCTTACTTACCTTGGGAACAATTCAAGAAGATTGAACTATAACATCTAGCGACAGTAATCTGTCGCTTTTCTTTATCCAAAAAATAATGCATGTAGAACTTTCATCCTACATGCATGTATATGTATTTAGTTTTGATGAATCAGCTTGTAGCCTTCCATGACAGCGTGGCATCTTGGACATAGTCCATTTTCATCCACATGTTCATCATAGTTCCAGCAACGTGGACACTTCTCTCCACTAGCCTTTTCAACCTTCGCAGCCGCTTCACCTTCTACAAGTTCAACCTGAGAAACAATTAACCACTGCGCTACTGCATCACCTAGGTTTTTTTCTACAAGTTCCTTGTCTTCCTTTGGAAGAGTTAGGATAATCTTAGCCTCTTGGCTAGATGCGATTAATTTTTCATTACGCGCTTCTTCATTTGCCTTTGTAACAAGAGCACGAACATCTAATAGACGTTTGATTTCATCACGTAACGCTTCTGCTTCTGCGTATTCCTTTACTTCTGGGAATTCTTCGTAATGTACAGAGTTTGCGCCTAAGTGTGAAAAATGTGTCCAGATTTCTTCAGCAGTAAATGCTAAGAATGGAGCCCAAAGCTTCACAAGCGCATCTGCACAGCTCCAGTATACAGACTGTACTTGTCTTCTACGGTGATCATCCTTGGCACTTACATATAAGATATCCTTTGTAAAATCACAATAGTAAGAAGATAAGATATTAACCATGAAATACAATAGATGCTTGTTTGCGGATAAGTAGTTGTATTCTAATACATCCTTACGTACATCGGCAACTAAGTCATTCAGTAATACGAGAACTTGTTGATCAACACGTTCTAGATTTTCGAAGGCTACCATATCTGTTGCAGGATTGAAGTCTTCTCCATTTACATTACCTAACAAGAAACGGAAAGTATTACGAATCTTACGATACTGATCAGAAACCTGCTTGATATTGCTTGGTCCTAACTTTAGATCCTCTCTAAAGTCAGAAGACATTGCCCAAAGACGGAATACATCGGCACCATTCTGGTTGATGATATCCATTGGATTTACAACGTTACCAACTGACTTGGACATCTTTTCACCCTTAGAGTCTACAACGTAACCATGTGATAAGACTTCCTTGTATGGAGCCATTCCATTCACTGCTGTAGAAACGATAAGGGAAGAGTTAAACCAACCACGATACTGGTCAGAACCTTCAAAGTATAAGTCACATGGATAACCATCACCACGAGCGATTAATTCGTTCCAGCTTGAACCAGAATCAAACCATACGTCCATGATATCTGTTTCCTTATGGAATTCACCATTTGGTGACTTTTCATTTGTATAACCTTCTGGTAGTAAGTCTTTTGCGTCTCTTTCAAACCAAACGTTTGAACCATGTTCATTCATGAGTTCAGCGATATGATCAAAGACCTCCTTCTCCATGATTGGTGAGTTATCTTCACAATAGATAATTGGAATTGGAACACCCCATAGACGCTGTCTTGAGATACACCAGTCACCACGGTCCGCAATCATATTATTCATACGCTTTTGACCAAAGGAGTTATGCCACTTGACGTGGTTGTTAATCTGATCCAACGCCTGTTCACGTACCTTCTCAATCGAACAGAACCACTGCTTCACTGCACGGAAGATAACCTTCTTCTTTAAACGGTCATCATGTGGGTATGAGTGAGTAATATTTTCCACTTGTAGTAAGTAGCCCTTTTCACTCATGTCATGAATAATAGCCTTTGAACAATCTTCGAAGAACATACCCTGATAAGGGCCTGCCTCTTCATTCATATAACCACGCTCATCAACCGTACAGATTGGTGGCATACCATTCTTCATACATACAAGATAGTCATCCATACCATGACCACCAGCTGTATGTACAATACCAGTACCATCTTCATCTGTAACGTGGGTACCTAAAAGACATGGACATTCCTTATCTAATACAACATGGTGATATGTGACACCTTCGATTTCCTTACCTGTAAATGTCTTTAAAATACCTAGATTTTCAAGATTGAACTTCTCAAGTAAACGATCAACAAACTTCGCAAGAACAATCAAATTACCCGCACTAGTCTTCACTAATGCATACTCTAAATCTGGATGCACAGATACTGCCATGTTTGATGGAATTGTCCAAGGTGTTGTTGTCCAGATTACAAAGTTATCATCTGCAGTTAATACACCCTTACCATCCGCAATCGGGAACTTGAGGTAGATTGTCGCATCCTTAACATCCTTATAGACGATTTCAGAATCCGCAACCGCTGTTTCATTAAATGGTGACCAATAAACAGGTTTTAATCCCTGGAAGATCATTCCATTTAAAGCCATTTTTGCGAAGGATTGAATCTGACGAGCTTCAAATCCCTTTGTCAGAGTGATATATGGATGTTCATAATCCGCAATCTGACCTAAACGCTTCTCTGTTTCCATCTGTTGTGCAATTTGCTCGTGTGCATATTCTTCACACTTACGTCTAAATTCAGCAGCTGATAAAGCCTTACGGTCAACACCCAACTTCTGAATTGCATTTTCAATTGGTAATCCATGTGTGTCCCAACCAGGGAAGAATGGTGTGTAGAAACCAGACATCGCATGGCTACGAATAATGAAGTCCTTGATTGTACGGTTCATAGCTGTACCTGCATGCAGGTTACCATTTGCGTATGGAGGACCATCGTGTAAGATGAATGCCTTCTGTCCCTTGTGATGTTCTAATAAGTTTTGATAGTAGTTGTCTTGTTGCCAATTCTTTAAAATACCTGGTTCTTTTTGAGCAAGATTACCACGCATCTCAAATTCTGTATTTGGCATGTTTAGCGTATCTTTGTAGTCCATATGACCCTCCTCTTTTATAAAAATAAAAACGTCCTTAAAAATCTAAGGACGTCTAAACGCGGTACCACCTTAGTTTATGACATGATTGTCATACACTCTTTTCTTCTTTAACGCAGAAGTTACGATTACTCACAGGTGATTCTATTAACAGGCTTCATGTTCGTTTTCAGCATACACGAACTCTCTTATCAATCCACTTCTGTTAAAGCATGTCCTGATCAATGCAATTCTTTATCAGACTCTTCCAACCAATCCATATCTGGAAGTTTTGGAAGTCTAAAGTTATCTAAACTCTTTTGTAAATCGGTTAGTTGTTGGCTCAGATCACTCTTTACCTCACCAGCTTCAGTATACAGTTGCGATAGATCCAGCAATATGGAACGCGCAACGGATAAAGCTTCTTTGACAATCTCATCAGCGTTATCCTGTGCCCTTGCCATCACATCGTTAGCTTCCTGCAAAGATAATCTGGTAATACTGTCGGCCGCATCTTTCCGCACATCTACCGCACGCTCAATCTCATTGTAGCGTGTCTGTAATTCCTCCAACTTCTCCGTTGTCTCAACCATCTGTTCTTGGTAGAGTTCTAACTTTCTTTGAAGGAAGGCAACTTGCGCAGCGTATTGCTCCATCACATCATCAACCGCAAACCGATCATAGCCATTTTTCATGATGCGAAATGCCGGTCTTCGTGTCGTCATGTTCTCTCCTCTTATATATTCTGCAGAAATTCTGCAACGATTCTCCCCGTACGTGTCTTGCGACTAAAGCCTAAGAAGGTAAATCTACCTGTTCCACGTATGGAAATAACACTCCCATTATTGCATATTTTATCAGGCTCTTCAAGTTCGATATGATTTACCTGCACGTATCCTTTACGTATCAAATCCTTGGCATCACTACGACTAGAATGGGTTAAAGCAGCTACTAACGCATCCGCTCTTTCGCTTGCCACAACGAGGGAAATTTCCTTCGTACGAAACTCTTGTTTTGGACATTCATCAATCCGTTCAAACGATACTGTTAACTGATTAATCCGTATTAAGTGATCTTTGATAAAATCAACCATCTGCTCAGATGTATAGAGATAGATGGCATCTTCCTCAATCCAGAAATCTCCAAAGCTACTCTTCTCTATCTGAAGATTCATAATTGCACCATACACATCTCGATGTCCTATCGTGCGGAAGCGTTGATCAATCTTAGCCTTCATGCATACAATATCTGAAAAGCCATCCTTCTCATCATAGAGAAAGATGACTTTCTTTTTACGTGCTTCCTCGTACCCGCCATCATAGCGGACAAAGCGTGATGGAGTGAATATCTTTTGGACAATAGCCTGTTCCTCTTCACTTAGAAATGCGGAACAAACAGCCTTATGCCAACGTTCACTCTTTTCTTTTAAGTCGTGTAAATGTGCAATCAGAGAATCGTAATTCCCTTGATTATTCATCTTCACCCTTATCAAGTGAGATATTACCTTCAACACCAACATTTCTTGGTGCACAGAAGATAACGTTATGACCAACCTTTTGAATTGTTCCATCTAATGCAAATACCACACCAGATAAGAAATCAATTGTGCGTTGAGCATATTCTCTTTGTAAACGGTGTAAGTTAATAATGCAGCCACGTGTTTGCTTTAGGTGACGTGCAATCTCCTCAGCTTGTTCGAAACTTCTTGGTTCGAACATTACCATTTGTGTATTTTTAGAAATGTTATTCAAATTCGTTTGTTTTGACTCGTAAGTACTCACTGGTTGTACCTCTCTTCCTGTGAATTGTAATTCTTCGCCTTCATCTTCGTCTTCATCTACTGGTGCGACGAACTCTTTAATCTTGTTGAATACCATATACAATCTCCCTTTTTATTGTTTCTATTATATCATTCCTAAAAATGATAAACAACGTTATACAGCCTGTTTACAGTGCATTTCAGTAAATTTGTATACATTTTCAAGAAATCACATCGAAGTATATTGTCTTGTTTGAAATATCAGTTAAAATGTAACCATGTTAACAAAGTTCATTCACCCATTTAGAGATATTAAAGTTTGGAGTACCGTTGGTATTGTTATACTACTTTCCTTGGTTGTAGGATTTGTAAAACAACCATTCCGTTTTGGTTTTTTAAACACACTAGGAATTATGACTGCGATTTTATTCCTTGTTGGTACATTCCGCCAGGCATGGATGAAAGGTGATTTTTCTTCCCTTGAATTCCAACGTAGTAAAGATTTAGATCCAACCTATGCAGACTATCGCAAACGTATCTTAATCGAAAGAAGCCAACGTGGTAATATTCCACTTTATGCAAGTATTATCCTGATACTTCTCTGTATCATTTTACCTCGTATTCTGTGATGGATTTCCATCACTTTTTTTCTATTGAAACATAAAAAATGCTTACCGAAGTAAGCATTTTTAGATGGTGGAGATGATGGGACTTGAACCCATACGTCCTTTCAGACAACGGATTTTAAGTCCGTTGCGTCTGCCGATTCCGCCACATCTCCATGGAGGTTCCTGCCGGAGTCGGACCGGCGCTCGCAGAGTTGCAGTCTGCTGCCTTACCACTTGGCTAAGGAACCAAAGCTCTGTAAAATTACAGCGCTTTATTATTATACTGAAAGCATTCAACGAATGCAATAGAAGTATACCACTTTTTATTTCGAGTTTACAAATATTTTTTCTTTCTTAACTAGAAAAAGTTTATTGTACTTTGACTTTATTCCAAAGATCAGAGAGCTTCGCTTTTAACTGTTCATCAAAATGGAATGTTTCATCCAAATGATATCCTGTACGTGGAACAAATGCTGGATTTTCAAAGAACTCTCCATCTGGTCCAGCAAGTTCTTCCTCAACACTCTTATCAACCGGTGTATATCCAACCCACTCAGCATTCTGTGTCTGAACACTTTCACTGATGATGTAGTCAATAAACTTATTTGCAAGTCCTGGACAGTTACTATTCTTAGGAATGACCATTGCATCAATCCATAGGTTTGTTCCCTGCTTTGGTGCCACCCAACTCATATCCATATTTTCTGTAAGAACATTTGTTGCATCACCTGAATACATGACAGCGATATCCTTTTCTGCATTTGTCATGCCATCAATAACTTCATCCGTAACATACGCTGGATCCATTGTGGCATTCATCTCAGATAACCATTCATAAGCCTCTTGGATTTCTTTTGGATTATTTGTATTCATCGAATAACCAAGAGCCTTAAACGCAATCATAAAGCCATCACGTTGGGAATCATAGAAGAAAATTCTTCCCTTATACTTTGGATTCTTGAGAATATTCCAACCCTGCTCTTCAATATCTTTTTCATCAACTGTTGTCTTGTTATATACAAGACCAACGTTACCCCAGAAATATGGAACTGAATATTCTAGCGTTGGATCAAATTCCTTTTGAGACTCTACAACAGATGGATTGAGTAAACCTAGATTTTCATAAGACTTCTTATCTAGTGGTTGTAACATTTTTTCAGCCAACAACTGCTCAATCATGTAGTCGCTAGGCACAAGCACATCGTAGGATGAGCCACCTAACAACTTTGTATACATCATCTCATTAGACTCAAACATATCGTAGTTTACTTTTGCGTTATACATTGTTTCAAAGTTGGATATTACTTCTTCACCGATATATTCTCCAGCGTTGAACACGTTGATAACGTTACAGCCAAACATTTCTTTTGCGTCGCCTACTTGCTTAACCGCACCTTCACCATCTCCACTACATCCAACAAGTGGAGCTACAAGTGCAGCGCATAAAGCCAATTTAGTTAGATTCTGTAATTTGCGCATTTAACTTCGCCTTTCTTCTTTCATTGATCATAGGTACAACATTCACAACAACGAGTACAACTGTGATGACATAAACGATAATCGCACTTAACGCATTAATTGTTGGATTAACACGTTTTACGTTTGCATAAACATAGATAGAGATATTCGAAACACCAGGTCCTGTTGTAAACATAGAAATGACGAAGTCATCAAAGGACATGGAGAACGCTACAAGCGCACCCGCAACGATACCGCCCTTGATCTGTGGGATAATAACCTTCCACATCGCTTGCCATGGTGTACAACCTAAATCTAACGCAGCCTCTGCCATATTCTTATCGATACGACGTAGTCGTGGTAATACTGACAAGATTACATATGGAGTACAGAAGGCAACGTGTGCCAACAACATTGTTGTAAAACCTGTCTGAATACGTAGTGATGTAAAGAACAACATTAAGCCAATCGCAGTAACGATTTCTGGGTTTAGCATTGGTAAGTTATTTACCTGTTGGAATAACTCACGTGTAATACGCTTAGACTTGGAAAGACCAATCGCTGTGATTGTTCCAATGAGTGTAGAAATTAATGTCGCTAATACTGCACATAATACCGTGTAATAGATTGCCTCTAAGATTGAACGGTTATTAAACATGTTCTCATACCAGCGTAATGAGAAACCAGTAAAGCGAGTCAGTGATTTAGAACGGTTAAAACTAAAGAACACTACATAGAGAATTGGCAAATAGAAGAATGCCATGATGAGGGCAAGATATAACTTCCCGAAAATAGAATTTTTCTTTTCCATTAGTCTGCCTCCTCTGCTGGCTCTTTATCCAATCTCTTTGTAACATACATCGAAATCAAGATAATGATAGCCATAATTAAACTGATTGCAGAACCAAAGTTCCAGTCACCAGTCTTGATAAAGTAATCTTCAATGAGGTTACCAATCAATACATACTGACCACCACCAAGTAACTTAGGAATAAAGAAACTGGATACTGCTGGTAAGAATACTAGAGTAATACCACTTACTACACCACTTAAAGATAGTGGTAAAGTAACACGCATGAATGTCTGCTTATTATCAGCACCTAAGTCACTAGCCGCAATCAATAAATTCTTATCAATCTTAGAAAGAGCTGTATAAATTTGTAGAATCATAAATGGTAAGAAGTTGTACACCATACCAATATATACTCTGACTTCACTGCTAAATCCAAACCAACCTAAAATACCCTTCCATGCATATGTACGTACAAGCATGTTAATCCACATTGGAAGTGTAATGAGTAACACTGTGATTGCTTGAGAACCACTCTTTAGCTTTGCCATGATATACGCTGTTGGATAACCTACAAGAATACAAATAGCTGTAGTGATGAAGGCCATCTTTAAACTACGCCATAATACACTTGGGAAAATCGTATCATTGAAGAAACGTGTAAAGTTTTCAAATGTAAATTGAAGTGTTAAAACGGAATTACCTTTTACTGTCATTGCATACATGACAATCATGAACATCGGAATGACAATCATAATTATCATCCATACAAAATATGGATAGATTAATTTATTAAATGACTTCATCGTTCACTAACCCATCTTTCTCATTACATGAATATCTTCAGGATTCCACTGTAGACCAATTCTTTCGCCAACTTCAATCTTATCTGTAGTTTCAATCTTTAACTCACGACCTTGTGTAGAGAATGTAATCTGGTAGTCACCTTCAGTGATATTTTCATCATCAAAGTCATACTTTACATCCCAGATTTCTACACGGGAATCATCTTCGATATTCCAAGCATATGCGTCAGCCCAACGAATGAGGTCAGTATCTAACGCAACAGATTCCTTAATATCATCAACTGTACGATAGAAGTCGAACGCCTGGATACCTTCTTCGTTTGCAATGTCTTCAACCGCAGTTGGCTTAACAACATTAATCTTAACTGTAATCTTTGTACCTGCAGCTGTACCGAATGTACATGAGTATGTACCAATTTCCTTCTTCACATCATATTCTACATGTGTTAAGGAAACATCCTCCCCCTCATCTGTCCATGCTTGCGCATTTGCACGAGCAATAACTTCAGAGTCTGTTAACTGATCAACGTCTTCAAGGTCCATTGTAAAGGAAGAGGCACTAATGTGTTCCTTCGCTTCAGCATTGACAACGTCATGTTCTCCAGTTACATGCATTGTAACTGTCTTAGATGTACCAGATGATGTTTCTACGATAACTTCATAATGAACACCCTTGAATAATACAGACTTAACTTCACCATTTAATAAGCCACGGTTTCTAGCAACGATGTCGATATCCTCAGGACGAATTACAATATCAACCGGTTCATTCTCACTAAAGCCATAGTCTACACACTTGTAATCTACATCATCGAAGTTTACAAGGTTATCCTTCTTCATCACACCATCGATGATATTAGAGTCACCAATGAAACTTGCACAGTATTGGTTAATTGGTTCGTTATAAACTTCTGTAGGAGAACCAACCTGCTCAATATCGCCATCCCTTAAGATAACAATCTTATCAGACATCGTTAGAGCTTCTTCTTGGTCGTGTGTAACGAAGATAAATGTGATACCTACCTCACGCTGAATCTCCTTCAATTCAAGCTGCATTTCTTTACGAAGATTCTTGTCTAACGCACTTAAAGATTCATCTAATAATAGAACCTTTGGTTCATTGACAAGCGCACGCGCAATCGCTACACGCTGTTGTTGTCCACCTGACATCATTGTGACATCACGGTGTTCAAATCCTTCTAAACCTACAAGAGAAATCATACGACGAACTTTCTGATCGATGATGTCCTTTGGCTGCTTTTTAATCTTTAAACCAAATGCAATATTGTCATAAACATCTAAGTGTGGGAATAATGCATAATGTTGGAACACTGTGTTTACATCACGCTTGTACGCAGGAATGCGAGCAATATCCTCGCCATCCATGATGACATGACCTTCTGTTGGTTCAATAAAACCAGCAATAATACGTAAGAGCGTTGTCTTACCACAACCAGATGGTCCAAGTAACGTTACGAACTCATTTTCATTAATATCTAATGAAATCCCCTTTAGTACGACTTGGTTGTCAAAAGTCTTTACAACATTTTTTACTTCAATCAATTTCTTTGCCATGTCTATTCTCCTTCTAAAATTCTGGTGGCGTGCTAATCCAAAGCACTTCTGCTGATTGTTTACTACGATTTTCTAAATAGTGCGCTACGTCTCCTCGGATATAGAAAGTATCTCCCCGTCTTATCACAGCGCCTTTTTTGTATCCCTCTCTTACGAGATAAATACGTCCACTTAATACATACCCAAACTCTTCCCCTTGGTGTGGTTCAATCTGTTTTGATTTAGCACCAGGTTCAAGTTTTAGGATAATTGGTTCCATATCATTCTTCTGTGCATTTGGTACAATCCAATGAGTTGTTACACCATCCTGTTCATCAACGAATACATCCTCTGGTGTAAAGACAATCTTCTCTTCATGTTCTTCCGCAAAAAAGCGTGACATATCAACCCCTAGAGCTTCCGCAATATCTGCTAGTGTCTGAATCGATGGAGAAGTTAAATTACGCTCCAACTGTGACAAGAAGCCCTTCGTCAGTTCTGTTCGCGAGGCCAATTCTTCAAGTGTCAGGTCATTCTTGATTCGTAGCTGCTTGATGCGATGTCCGATATCTATCATAATCCTCCTCGTTAGTTTAGTTTTACTAAACTATTAATTAACAGTAACAAAACAATAATAATTATATGTAATTCAAGATGAAAATCAATAGTTTTTTAAACTTTTTGTTTAGAGATTATAAACTAAAAATAAAAAAGTCTTTCGACTTTTAAAATACCATACCCCATATTACAGCGATGATAACTGCTGGCAAAACATTAGCTACTCGTATCTTTCGATCAAATACCATATTGACTCCAACACAGAATATCAAGATAGATCCAACACAAGAAAGATTCTCTAATGCTACAGCTGGTACAACTGTATTCAACATCATCGCAAGCAAGGTAATGCTACCTTGAAAGATTGTGACAGGAATTGCCGAGAACATACAACCCTTTCCAAGCGAAGCACTCATCACACTCACTAAGATAAAGTCAATTACACCCTTAGCTGCTAGTACTGAGATATCACCACTAACACCATCTTTAATTGCACCAATGACAGCCATCGCACCAATACATACAACACAACTCGTATTTACAAAAGCAACAACAAACTTTGTATCACTACCATTATTACTTTTCTTTTTCACATAATCTGCGAATTGATTGATTTTCCCATCTAAATCAAAATACTCTCCTACAATAGCACCTATTGCCAAACAGCAGATAACCATCATAATATTCCGTGGAATTAACCTACCGTTTTCAATTATTAACATCTGTTCCATCGCACCCGCAATACCAATAAAGATAACTGATATTCCTGTTATTAAAAACAGTGTTTCTTGCATTTTCTCTTTCATTTTAGAACTAAAAGAGCAGCCAAACGTACCAGCTAGTACAATTAAAATGATATTGATGATTGTCCCGAGTCCTCGCATAGTTTACCTCTTAGATAAAACTCACCAGTACTATTCTAGGCTCATAACTATACAGTGTAAATATGAAAAGTATTTATTTTTTACAAAATTAATTATAGATTGATGTCCTCTAGCATCTTCTTACAATATGCTTTCATACCATCTTTCAAAATATAATGGCCAAGCCCAGTTTCATCAACATCTTCCATTGGTTCCATTTCATAGCCACTAGTAACTGTCTTAACACCTGCTGGAGTAACAGCTTCTGCATAGGCTACTGAAACATAATATCCCTTTTCTTCCTGCTCAACTAGCCAAGTTGCGATTGCTCTTCCAATTTCTTTCATACAGCCACTACCCTGGTATTCTTCTTTAATATTAGCAGTATAGATATATAAGATATTGTTACCCTTCTTCATACCGATATTCTTTAAAACTGTAAAATCACCCGTATCATAATATTTTTGAAAATTATATTCATCTACAAAAATTAATGTTTGATAGCCAATTAACCTATCTTCATCATCTATCGCAAAAAATAATCCATCCTTTGAGTTTTCATATAATCTACGTAAATAGGAAGTCGGCAAGTAATTTTCATCATCTGATGGCCATACTTCATGATCCAAACGAACCATCTGTGAAAACAAGTTCTCATTGATTTCTTCATTCTTTATGATTCTCATGTATATCACCTCATGAGTACATTGTATAAGATATACAATATTACTTCAAATTCACCCATTGATAAACAAAATAAAAAGCCCGTTTATCGGGCCTACTATTAGTGCGGATAACAGGATTCGAACCTGCACGAGTCGCCTCACTGACACCTGAAATCAGCGTGTCTACCAGTTTCACCATATCCGCATCGCAATAGTAATTATACACAAGCTCACTTTAAATTGCACGAACTTATTTTGAACACTTTCTCAATGAAAAAGTCTAATAAAGTCACGAATATAGCATCTATCATACTTACTAAAATTGTTACTGGAAGTAGTTCAAAAACAAATGAAATTCCTAGAATCGATTGCGTGAAATAAAAGGTAATCACAAAGAGTACACTCATGATGAGTACAATCATGAAACGATACTTTGTGGTTGGCTGATAGATACGATATAGAGTATAAAGATATATGACACCAGTCACAAATACTAGAATGGCATTCGCTTGTTCCAAAGGTAACCCCATATATGTACGATAGAACTTGGTAAAGAGTACAACCAATACTACTGCAATCGCAGACGGTAGTGCATGTAAGAATGCATCTACCAAAAATCTGCCCTTCAACTTCTCGAAGCTAGGTTCTAGTTGTAAAAATACGGTTGGAATACCCACACAGATTGCACTAATCATTGTTAAGTGCACTGGAACAAATGGATAAACAACTTGAAATAATGCAACATAGATTGTTAACAAAAATGAGAATAGTGTTTTAACGAGATACATTGACGATGCTCTTGAGATATTATTGATGACTCTTCTACCTTCACAAACAATAGAAGGTACGACATTAAAATCATTTTCTAATAAGACAATATCAGATATATCTTTCGCTGCCGATGAACCTGCAAGCATAGCTATAGAAACATCTGCTTGCTTTAAAGCAGGAATGTCATTGACCCCATCACCTACCATCGCTACGACATGTTTACGCTGTAGTGTTGTTAGAAGTTCCTTTTTCTGATTCGGAAGAACTCTACCAAAGACAGTATATTCTTCAACGACTTGTTCATAATTGATTTCGCCAACAGATAAATCGATATACTTTTCTGCATTCGGTACACCAGCTTTCTTCGCAATGGAAGAAACAGTTTTCGGATAATCACCAGATATTACTTTGATGGTTACACCCTGATTCGATAAATACGATAGTGTTTCATTTACATTTGGACGCATTACATCCCTGATGTATACCAAAGCTAATAATTCTTTTTGATTGTTCTCTTTAGCTAGTGCTAATGCAATTGTACGTAGTTCACCTTGAGAAATCGTATCATGATACATTTGATAGGTTGCATCTTCTTTTTCAAAGATAAACTCAAAGGCACCAACATATAATGTACCTATATCATGTAGTACTGCACTTGTATATTTACGTTCACTCGCAAACGGTTGAAAATGATCTACTTGAATCTGTTTATCACTCTTAAAATATTCTAGCAAGGCTTTTGCAGTTGGATTTGGATGTTTTTCCATCTGTAGATATGCATGCATATATGCATGTAAATCCTCTTCAGATAGATCTTCAATCATTTCAATATGATCAACCTGCATATCCCCTTGGGTTAATGTACCAGTCTTATCAAGACATACTACATCAACACGTGCTAGTCCTTCTATCGAATACAGTTCTTGCACAAGTGCCTTTAATTTTAATAAACGCATGGTAGATACCGCTAAGGCAACACTTGTTAGTACGACTAAGCCTTCTGGAATCATACCAATAATTGCAGCGGATGTATTTAACACAATACCTACATAGCCAACATCCTTTACGCCCATCTGCATACAAACCAATATGATTGCAACAGGAATAATTAAAATCGATACTATCTTAATCAGTTTTTGTAGGTCTTTTTGTAATGTACTTTTGTAAAACCCAGATACTTTAGCGCCTTCCATAATCTTCTCAGACTGACGCTCATGACCCACTTTCGTTACCTTAACTTCGGCATCTCCACTTAATACAATTGTTCCACTATAAACAGTATCCCCAACTTTTTTATAAACCGTATCAGATTCACCAGTCAAAAGACTTTCGTTAATTTCTAGACTACCTTCGGTAATTACACCATCAATTGGGATTTGAATACCTGCTTGTAAACTGACAACATCATCTTGGACAATTTCATGTACATAGATTTCTTTCCATATATTATCTCGATATGCATTTACTTTTGTGGTTGTAAGGATGCGTATCTGATCCAGTAATTTCTTCGCACGGATTTCCTGAATGATTCCGATGAGTGCGTTTGTAATGACTGCACCCATAAACATTGCATTTTGGTATTTACCAGTTGTAATCACAAATATAAAAAGTAAAATATTCAAAAAGTTAAAATAGGTAAAAATATTTTCTTTAATAATATTTATGGTAGGCTTTGATAATTTCTTAGGCTCACCATTTACTTTCTTTTCTAAAATACGCTGGTTTACTTCATCTTTTGTAAGTCCTTTATGTGTCATTACTTCTGTACAATGATTTCTGCAAGTCTAATCTTACCTTCTTCAAAGGTAAAATTATCCCAATCATGTAGTAACTTCTGTGCAAAGTCATGCATAAATGCCATACTGTTCTTTACATCAACACCAGCTAGTTGTGCAAGAACAAATATCGCTGCCTGCAGTTCAATATCTGATACATGCTCGCATGGTAACATAAACTTCTCATCACCATAACAATACACACCTTCATCATTCTTAAAGACCATAACATCCGAACCTGTTAAATCATGTAGATATTCTGCTGTCATCTTGAAATCATGAAACTTCTCACCAGAGAGATAGTATGCGTCTGTTTCAGATAAAAGTAGTATTGGATTTAATGAACACAGTGCACGGAAAACATCATCATCCATCTGATCACCAAATTCTCCAGGCACAAAATAGATTGGCTTTTCCAAATCATCTAAAGTATTCAATAAATCAATGACACCTTCTCCACTCAGCATTTCTCCATATAGTAGTACTGCATGAATATCATCTTTCTCTAAAGTCTGTGCATATGACATGTCAAAATTATATTCCCCACCAGGAACACTAAAATATGTTTGACTTCCTTCTTGATCTACCATGTGATATGTGCAACCATTTACCAGTTCACTTCTTACATGAATTGGTAATTTACGCACCATCATTTCTGCTTCTACAGTTTCACCATAAATACCAGTACCAACAGGTGCATATAGTTCATATGGGAAATCAAAATGTTGAAAGACATCCGCAGCTTTAAAACCTGTACCACTGATTAGTTGTTCTTGTTTTAAGACGTTAAACTCTTCATTTCCTTGCGGAAGTTTATCCACATGTGAAACAAAATCTACATGTGCCGATCCTATAATTAATATCTTTTTCATATGTTCAGTATATCAAAATTTCCTTTCAAAAATAAATTTACAAATCATATATTTCTTTTTATGATATTAGTAACAATTCATCCATACACTGTATAAAGAACGTTGTAAAAGAAGCAGTGTTTAAACCATTCAATCAATGCATCACACAACAGTTTTTATTATTTCATAATTTAAAGCAAAAGGATCTTGATAAAACGGAGGGAGATATGATTCATACAAATCATTTTTTATCACGTATTTGCAAAACTGCGCTAGTTTTTACTTTTATTTTTTCGTGTGGCTGCTCTAGTAGTTCAACAACCCAAGAAAAACAACAAGCAACTGCCGAAACAACACAGACAACAACTACTGTATCCATCCCGAAGACAACACACTCACCTACACCTAAACCCACTCCAAAACCTACACCTAAACCTACTCCAACACCAACACCAGTCCCAACCTGTGATGGAACAACAATTACAACAGATTGTCAGGTAGATGGTATTGTATATTCCAAATTTATTTATCATCCTGCAATCCCTGAATCCAGTCACATTGAGATTGTAACAACCTATGAAAATCAAATTGTAGATTACCAAACCTTATGTAACGATGGTACATGGTCTCCTAGCAATGCAAAGGGGAAAGGTGCTTGTTCACATCATGGAGGTGTTGCAGACTATTACGCTCCTGTATATCGAAATGTACGAGTCGATACAGAACAGACTGTCATAGATCCTGGTGTAGATGCTTGGTATGAAACAGAACTCAAGAACTAATATTATAGAAGTTTTCTAGTAAAAAACACAGAATATATTAAACAAGAAAAAAACCTGTATAAGTACAGGTTTTTCAGGTGGCTCCAGCCAGAATCGAACTGGCGACACAAGGATTTTCAGTCCTTTGCTCTACCGACTGAGCTACAGAGCCAAATGGTTGCGAGGGAAGGATTTGAACCAACGACCTCCGGGTTATGGGCCCGACGAGCTACCAGGCTGCTCTACCTCGCGATGTGTTGTTCCGAAGAACATAATTTAAATGGCGGAGGAACTGGGATTCGAACCCAGGCGCCGATTTCTCGACCTACCGGTTTTCAAGACCGGACCCTTCAACCACTTGGGTATTCCTCCGTTTTAGTGGACCCTGAAGGACTCGAACCTTCGACCAGTCGGTTATGAGCCGACAGCTCTGACCAACTGAGCTAAGGGTCCGAGATGTTTCTTGCAAGATGCATGTTACATCTCGTTCTTAAATAGTAATGGTAGCGAGGGTGAGACTCGAACTCACGACCTACCGGGTATGAACCGATTGCTCTAGCCAACTAAGCTACCTCGCCATCATGGTCGGGATGACAGGATTCGAACCTGCGACCCCTTGATCCCAAATCAAGTACACTACCAAGCTGTGCTACATCCCGAATGGCGCGCCGAGCAGGAGTCGAACCCGCAACCTTTTGATTCGTAGTCAAATGCTCTATCCAGTTGAGCTATCGGCGCATTCGGTGTAATCACCTTGCCTTTTAATAGTATTCCATTCACCCACAAAATACAACCCTTTTTCAGAAAAAAATCATGTAAAATCAATGAAAAAATAGTACTTGTGAAATACATGCAAGCACTATCTAATTACCACTTGAAACATACGCACTGCAGTTGGGATAATTTCATCATCAAACGCATAGGAATCATGATGAAGCGAAGGGCAAGTCCCCATTCCTACAAAGACAAACATACTAGGCGCAAATCTTTTATAATAGCCAAAATCTTCGCTAGCACGAATTGGTTCTGCCAATTCTTCCACATCAAAACCGCTAGACTGTAATTTAGCCACTGTTTCTTTCACCAGAATAGGATCTGCATAATTTTCATCAAAGCGATCAAATTCTTCAATCTTGACTTCAAATGAATTTTTTAAGTTCTCAAAATAGGAGCGTACATACCCTTCCAGAATTGCAAGTTCATTTTCTTTTGCTGCACGAAGTGTCAGACAAATTTCTCCATTTGCAGGAGAGATTCCAAAATTCAAACTACCTACATTCATATGGATCACCGTAATCATCGCAAGTGAACTGAATGAAAACTGTTCAAATGTGAATGGCTTAAAGCCTGTTTGTTTTGCAAGAGGCTCTATTGACTTTACAAATGCAGATAAAGCATACGCTGGATTTAATCCCTTTTCTGGTTCTGAGGCATGACTTTGAATACCCATTAAAGAAATACGATAACCAACAGATGCACACATTACTGTCTCTGGTCGATAATAAATCACATTCTTTTTTAGATTTGGCATATTATGCAAACCAAAAATTCTATCTACATGATATTGCTCGAATAACGGTTTACAAATAGCTGCACCACTACCATTTTCTTCAGCTGGTTGGAATAAATAAATGACATTGTACTCACTATCCAAATCCTTTTCTTCCAACATTACACCAAGCAAAATTGCAGTATGTCCATCATGGCCACAGCCATGAAAAGCCATATTTGAAGAATTCATAATTGCATCATGATCAGCACGTAAAACAATTGTCTTCTTTTCAGCTTGGTATGGCTTCATACAGTACAACCATTCCCCTTCATCGAAGACTACATAACCCGGCATATGATTCAAGATAAACTCTTTAATTAATTTTCTTGTATATACTTCATGATTGGATATCTCTGGATGTTCATGTAACACATGACGAAACGCAATGATCTTTTCAAGATTTTCCTGATTCATACGGATACTCCTTTGAGTACTTCTATGATTTGATTCTATTCCCAAAATTTTCTGATTACAAATCTTTTGATGTTGTAGCGTCTTCTTGTAACTTATCTACTACTTTCTGCATATCTTCTGGCAAATCACATTGGATTATAATTCTCTGTTTTGTTTTTGGATGTATAAACTCTACCTTCCAACAATGTAGTGCAGGCCGCTTCATTGCATGCATACTACCACCATAGAGACGATCACCAATTAGTGGATGTCCAAAGTGTGCCATACCTGCACGAATCTGATGCAATCTTCCAGTTTCAATATGAACTTTAATCAGCGAAAAGAAATTCCCTTCTGTAATCACCTCATAATTGGTAATACATTTCTGACCATCCATAGTCACACTTCTTCCACGTATACCCTTTTCTTTTCCTAATGTATAGGTTAAGGTGCCTCGTTGTTCTACAAACTTCCCTTTTACAATTGCCAAGTACTCTTTATGTAATAATTGTTTTTCACGTGCTGATGCTAGCATTCCAGCCATTTGTTTTGTCTTTGCATACACAACAATTCCTGAAACACCTTTATCCAAGCGTCCTACAGTCCTAACTGTAAAATTATCATCTTGGTAGTAACGTTTCAGAATAGAACCCATGTCATCATCAAAGTGTTCTGCACTTGCATGACTTGGAATTCCAGCCGGTTTATTTACCACTACAATATCAGTATCCTCATAAAGGATAATCGGTTTTGATTCTAACTGTGGCTCTTCTGTACGCACAGTCACTATATCGTTGGTATGTACCTCTTGTGTCAGTCTGCACTTTTCATCATTGAGATAAATCAAACCAGAAACATGGAATCTACTTATTTCACGACGTGAAAAACCCATCTGTTTCGATAAAATATTCTTCACAAGAAGACCATCTTCACTTGATTTGATTTTCTTTTGTTTTGTGATTTTCATATACAAATTATATCGCAAATCAATCTCTAATCAAAAGAGAGAATGTTATTGTATTATCCCAATCTTTAGACGTTATAAAAGTCAAAAAATTACCAAAAGCTATAATATGTAAATATGCTTTGGTAATCTTCATTTTATTGATTGATATAGTGTGAGGCACTATTTTTCTTAATTATATAAAATTTATTTCCGATTCATTTCATTTAAAATATGAGAATAATGAGGTTTCATTGCTTCATTAATTTGCTGTTGAAATCTCCCAAACATCATGTAATAAGCCACAAGAAAAATTAATAAACTAATCAAAGATATCAATAATAAAGACAATAACATAACCCATATTCCCATCTTTTTTAAATTAAACAAGCTTAAAATAGTTAGTAATATAAAAGTAGATATAATCGTCTTGCCTGCTTGTTTAAAGCCAACCATTCTATCTTGTTTTAATTTTAAGTATTCTTTATAAATTTCTCGAGCCTCATCTTCGCTATAAGCTTTATTTAGCAAACCTTTCTTAACTTCTTTCTTTAGAGTAGTCATTGACAAAAAATAAAACATAATAAATTTCCTTCCTTACACATTAAATTTAATTCAACCATATTATACCATTTTAATTAACTCTTATAGTTTGAAAGTCCAACACAACACGTAAAAGCAATGCACAATCAAAAGAAAGAATGCTATTGTATAATCATTGTTAAGAGGTACGTTATGCTAAAAATAAACCAGATTCGCTGCGAAGTTGGAGATACATTCTCAATACATCATATTGCTAAAAAGTTACGTTGTTCTATCAATGATATTCAATCCTATGAGATTGATCGTGAATCCATCGATGCTAGAGGTGATGACCTCCACTACTCCTATAGTGTCTATGCATCCGTAAAAAACGAGAATAAATATCTAAAAAATCATGATGTGAAAAAAGAGAATAAAGAAATCTATGTTCTACCTACTGTAGACAAGATTCCTAAACAGCGTCCTATCATCGTTGGATTTGGACCAAGTGGAATGTATGCGGGTCTTATTTTAGCGGAAGCTGGTTTAAAACCAATCATCATTGAACGTGGTCAAGCAGTAGAACAACGAACGAAAGATATCAATGCATTCTTTACTAAAGGTAAATTATCGGAATCCTCTAACGTACAGTTCGGTGAAGGTGGTGCTGGCACCTTTTCTGATGGAAAGCTAACCACACGCATGAAAAATGTTCGTGTGTCAAAAGTATATGAAGAATTTGTAGAAGCCGGAGCAAATCCTGCCATCCAATACCAACAACGTCCTCACCTAGGAACAGATGTACTTCAAACGATTGTCAAAGAAATTCGTGAGAAGATTATTCGTCTTGGTGGTGAAGTTCATTTTGATACAAAGTTAGAACACCTATACTTAAGCGGTGGAAAAATCATAGGTATCCATACAAATAAAAAAGACTTTGATACTGATAGTGTTCTACTTTGTACAGGACATAGTGCAAGTGATACCTACGAAACACTCTACGCACAAGGCGTAGAGATTACTCAAAAGGATTTTGCAATTGGTGTACGTGTAGAACATCCACAAACACTTATCGATCAAAGCACCTACGGTAAACACTATGGTCACCCTGCACTGAAAGCTTCGTCTTATCAGTTAACAGCCAAGACATCCGTCAATCGTGGTGTGTACTCCTTCTGTATGTGTCCAGGTGGAGTTGTCATTCCTGCATCTACTGAGCAAAATTGTCTTGCGGTAAACGGCATGTCCTATAGCATGCGTGCAGGTAAGAATGCAAATAGCGCAATCCTTGTACAAATTCCTCGTAGTGATTTTGATAAAGGACATCCTCTCGATGGTTTCCAATTCCAAAAGAAACTAGAACAGCTTGGATACCACGATAGATTTGCGGCACCTGCACAAAACATCAAAGACTACCTAGTACATACCCCTTCCGATAAACTTGTAATTAAAACCTCTTATCCACGTAGCACCATCATGAAAGACATGCATGCATTCTTCTCGGATGAAGTGAATATTGCAATGGAAGAAGGCATGAGACAATTCGATAAGAAGATTCACGGTTGGATTGATCAAGGTATCATGGTAGGACTTGAAACACGCTCCTCATCACCAATTAAAATCGTTCGTGACGAGAATGGAAATAGCTCAACGGTAATAGGTTTATATCCATGTGGTGAAGGTGCAGGATATGCGGGAGGCATTGTATCCAGTGCAGTTGACGGCATCAAGCAAGCAGAAAACTATATTGCAAATTTAAATCAGTCAAAGTAAAAGATGCAGAAACTCTGCATCTTTTTTATCTACCACTATTCTTTTTTCTTGATTTGTAATTCTTTGATTGGTTTCGTGGTTTTCTATCATTTGGTTTACGTGATTTATTTGGCTTTGTAGACTTATGCATTGATTTATTGGATGCGACTGAATCACGTTTCTTACTACTATTCTCGCGCTTACTTGCTTCACGTTTATTTGTATCACGCTTCTTATTCTTATCACTTGTGTTACGAGTATCCGTTTTCTTCTTAAACTGGCGACGTCCATTTGATTTAGCTTCACTTGCCTTCTTACGTTTTAATTCGATAGAGTACTCTGTTTTCATTAACGGAATCTCTTTCTTTAACATCTTTTCAATAGACGCAAGTAATCCTAATTCTTCATGACAACATAGAGAGATAGAAATACCCTCTTTGCCTGCTCTTCCTGCTCTTCCAATACGATGGATATATGATTCATCTTCTTCTGGTAGATCATAGTTAAATACATGAGAAATATTTGAAATATCAATACCACGTGCCGCAACGTCTGTCGCAACCAAAACATTCACTTGATTTGTTCTAAATCTCTGCAGTGCATTTTGACGTTGACCTTGTGTCTTATCACCATGGATTGTTAAAACTTTAATACCATCTTCAATTAACTTCTTTGTTAAACGATCAGCACCGATTTTCGTTCGAGTAAATATAATTGCCTTTGTAACTTCAGGACTGACTAGCATATCCTTTAGTACTCGCTTTTTATCTGCTTTTTCGCAGTATACAAGATACTGTGTAATTGTTTCAGCTGGACTTGCTGGTGGGGCTACACGAATATCTACTGGATCGTGCAATAATTCATTCGCTAATTCTTTGATTTCTTTTGGCATTGTTGCAGAGAACATAACAGTTTGACGAACTTCAGGAATTCGACTCGCGATTGTACGTACATCACCAATAAATCCCATATCTAACATACGATCAGCTTCATCAAGTACGAACACTTCAATATCACTTAAGATAATCTCACCTTGAACCATAAAGTCATTTAAACGACCAGGAGTCGCAATTAAAATATCACAACCACTACGTAGTGCTTTTCTTTGCGGGCCAGATGGAGCACCACCATATACGCAACAAGCACGTAACTTCAGATATCTACCAAACTTTTTAAAGTTCTCGAAAATTTGAATGGCTAGCTCACGTGTAGGTGTTAATACTAACGCACGAATTTGATGTTTCTTCTTATATTCAAGCTTATTTAAAATTGGTAATGCGAAAGCGGCTGTTTTACCTGTACCAGTTTGGGCACATGCGACGATGTCCTTACCTTCTAACATTACAGGGATTGCTTTTTCTTGGATTGGTGATGGTGTTTCGTACTTTGCCTTACTAACAGCACTCAGTATCGGCTCCTTAAGTTCTAAATCTGTAAAATTCATAAATTTCCTCTGCTTTTCATTCTCTTCAAAGAAAAACTGATCGAGCTTTTGTATTCCCGACCAGTATAATCAGTTTTCTATAAAAGACTCATAGATATTACTGTATATTCTTTATTAACGCAACCATAACACAGTTAATCATTCTATGCCATACTAAAAATTAAAATGAATACTATACGACTCATTATAGAAAGAGCTCCTCAATCGAAAGAATTTCGCTTTCTTTTACTAGGATGATATGATTTGTTCCATTTGGGAAAATGTCAATTTCATCTTCACCAGACTCAGTACCTATAGCAGGATAGTAGTCAAAGACTTCTCCAATAATGATTAAATCATTACAAGTAAGCACTATTACATATTTTCCATAAAAATCACGTAAGTTCATCTATTTATTTCCTTTTATTAAATTATCTAAAACAAAGGTAAATAATACAAGTTATATATAATATACGTTAGATCAATACGCTTCGACAACACTTTCATACCAAAATCAAGCAAAGAAAATCACGACACTATTCCAACATTGGCAATGCAGTATTTCACTATTAAATATATATTCATATTTTCATTATATTGTATCTATATGACGAACTGATGCAATATCTGCTAAAATGAATCAGATGAAAAATACAGATATCAAAAAGTTAATACAATGGTATGACCAAAATAAGCGCAGTATGCCTTGGCGTGATACGGGTAATCCTTATGATGTATGGTTAAGCGAAATTATGCTACAACAAACACGTATCGAAGCAGTCAAGCCTAAATATATTGCATTCAAAAATGAGTTGCCCGACATAGTGAGCTTAGCTAACTGTGATGATGATCGTTTAATGAGACTTTGGGAAGGTCTTGGCTACTATAGTCGTGCAAGAAACTTAAAAAAATGTGCTATGTATTTGATGGAACATTATGATGGTAAGTTACCAAAAGACTTTGAACTGCTGAAGAAACTTCCAGGAATCGGTCCTTATACAGCGGGTGCTATCGCTTCGATTGCATATAATCTTCCAGCACCTGCAATTGATGGAAATGTACTACGTGTACTAACCAGATATTATGGAATTACTGAGGATATTCGTTTGCCAAAGGTAAAAGAAATCATTGAAGATAAACTCAATGATTTCTACAGTTCTAAACATCTAGATTCTAGTTTCTCCTCATTTAATCAAGGTATCATGGAACTGGGTGAAACTATATGTGTACCAAATGGTGTACCACAATGTCAAAGGTGTCCTCTCAACAAAAACTGTTATGCATCCCAAAACAATATGACAGATAGCATTCCATATCGCTCCTCTCTAAAAGAGAGAAAGATACTAGAACGTACACTCTTTGTTATTCGTGATGATCAATCATTCTTGATTCATAAGCGACCTCATAAAGGACTTCTAGCAGGATTATACGAATTCCCTGGGGTTGATGCACATCTAACAAAATCAGAGATGATTCGTCATGTTGAATCATTAGGTTTTACTCCACTCAAGATTACTACCCTACCTGATGCAAAACATATCTTTACACATCTAGAGTGGCACATGCGTGCATATGAAATCAAGGTGGCTGAAATTCAACACACATTAGATGATCATTACTACCTTGTAAATAAAAAGGAACTGCAATCACTTGCAATCCCTTCAGCATTTAGAAAATATACTGATTGGTATTCTCTTAGAGACTAACTCATTCCTAGTGAATGGGTTTTTTAGTCTGCACTACCATCCTGTTCAATCAAGTATTTCACTGCTTCAATCGCAGCCTTGATTGCTAGATCTGTATCGTGAACCTGTGGGTTTGGTAAACCTGCTCTTTGACGTTCTTGGTTTGCGACTGTAAGCAGTACAGTTCCACAACGAACATGTAAATAACTAGCTACGATAAATAGAGCAGCAGATTCCATTTCAGAAGCCTTCGCACCCATCTTGAGCCAAGCATCCCACTTACGAATTAAATCCGGTCCATTCGGAAGTGTTTCTGGACGATGTTGCCCATAGAAAGCATCCTTACACTCCACAACACCTGTATGATATGGATGCTCAACTCTACGAGCACCTTCTACTAGTGCATTCACAACATCCAAATCTGGAACAGCCGGATATTCAATTGGGGAGTATTCCTTGGAAGTTCCTTCCATACGAATAGCGCCAGTTGCGATAACTAAATCACCACTCTTTACGCTTAAATCCATACCACCACATGTACCTACACGGATAAATGTATCTGCACCGACAGCAGTTAATTCTTCCATTGCAATAGATGCACTAGGTCCACCGATACCCGTTGAAGTTACAGATACCTTTACACCATTTAACCATCCCGTATAAGTTACATATTCACGACAATCGGCAACTAGTTCCGCATCATCAAAATATTTTGCGATTTTAGCACAACGTTTTGGATCACCTGGCAAGAAGACATATCTACCTACATCACCCTTACCAACACCAGTATGATACTGTTTTCCGCTTCCTTCACTATAATCAATCATAAAAAGCCTCTCTTTCTACACATTATTACAATAATTTTTAGTGATTCTGTTGATGTAATTATATCAGACCACTATATTAAATAAATAAAATTACGCTAGATATGCGCTAAAATAAGCACTCATTTTAACTTGAGTAAAAATTTTTGATTTTTTTGAATAAAATGATTGCAAAGAAATTCTAGACATGCTATATTATACAAGCACTTGGCGCGTTGGTGAAGTGGCTTAACACACCGCCCTTTCACGGCGGCATTCACGGGTTCGAATCCCGTACGCGTCACTTTTTATTTTAGGGGCATCGTACAATGGTAGTACATCGGTCTCCAAAACCGCTGATGGGAGTTCGATTCTCTCTGCCCCTGCTGCTTAAAGTGGATATAAGTCATGCATACACGCATGACTTTTTTCTTTTCTATAACTAAAAAAGCAAGAACTTAATCTTGCTTACGTAATGGCTTTACACGCTGGATTGCAATCGCTGCTACAAATCCAGTTAATAAACCTGTCGGAATAGATAATAGTAAGAAATATGGTAATACAACAATAAATGCTGGTTGCATATAGAAGAACGTAACAACCAATACCTGACCTAAAGAGTGTCCAATAGAACTCATCACAGAGGTAAACATCAAGGATGACTTCAATAAGTCCATGAGAATCAAAATCAAACTGGATAATACTACACCAGATAAACTAATCCAGAATACACTCCCGAATATTGTTCCTGTCAAAAGATTACCAATCAATACACGCATTGCGTTGACAATCAGCATCTCCCTTACCCCTAGCATACGCAAAGCAACTAATGCCATGATATTTGCTAGACCAATGCGGAAGACCCCCATAAGCGGTGGTATCATTGTAGTTTCCAAAATGTTTAACGTGATAGCGATTGCAGCTAAGAGTGCTAGTACCGTAAAACGCTTTGTGTTAGATATACTCATTTCACACCTAAATATTCAGACAAAAGATTGGCGGAACCAATAAAGACGTCATTTGGAAGGCAAGTGATTGGAATAATGCTGTTTTCATCTGCCCAACCCATTTTTACACATAATTGGTTAGGACATTCTGCTTCACGTACATGCCACTTTTTATCTTTTACTTCAACGTGTACTTCACCTACATTACCAGTCAC
>CALHUY010000074.1 GCA_938039295.1 uncultured Solobacterium sp. | reverse complement strand
TTTAAAAATGTAAAAATTTAGCCTAATTTTTAATAAAATTTTCATGATAATCGTGCTTGTTTTTCATCAGTTGAGAGGGTATTATTCTTGTATACGAAATAATAGTTGGAAATGCAACTAATTTTATATGGAGGTATAAAATGAACGTAATTAAACGCAGTGGTGAAGAATTAGCTTTTGATATGTCGAAGATTGAAAATGCGATTACAAAGGCAAATAAAGCAACCGATCCATCGCACCGTACAACAGCAGAAGTAATCCGCGATATAACAGAACGTGTTTCTAGCAAGTGCAAGTCTCTAAAAAGATCTGTATCTGTAGAAGAAATTCAAGATATGGTTGAAAACGAACTGATGAAGGCACAGGTTTTCCAAGTTGCACATAACTATATTACATATCGTTATGAGCGTGCTTTGGTTCGTAAGGCAAATACAACCGACCAAAAGATTCTCTCTCTTTTGGAAAGAAATAATGAAGAAGCTAAACAAGAAAACTCCAATAAAAATCCAACTGTAAATAGTACACAACGTGACTATATGGCAGGTGAAGTTTCAAAAGATATTACAAAGCGTTTCTTATTACCACAAGATATCTATGAAGCTCATGAAAAGGGTATTATTCATTTCCATGATTCAGACTACTTTGCACAGCCAATGTACAACTGCTGCTTAGTCAATCTAGAGGATATGTTACAAAATGGTACTGTTATTTCAGGTACAGCAATTGAAAAGCCACATAGCTTTGCGACTGCATGCAATATCGCAACTCAGATTATTGCACAGGTAGCTTCTAACCAGTATGGTGGACAGACAATTACACTATCTCATCTTGCACCATTTGTTGAAGTATCTCGTCAAAAGCACCGTCGAAACGTTGCGGAAGAATTAGCAGTTGCAGGAATTGAAGTTGATAACGACAAAATTAATGCACTTGCGGAATTACGTGTTCGTAAGGAAATCACAACAGGTGTACAGACAATTCAGTATCAGATCATCACACTGATGACTACAAATGGCCAAGCTCCATTTGTAACAGTGTTTATGTATCTTGATGAAGTTGAAGATGGACAAACAAGAGACGACCTTGCGCTTATCATTGAAGAAATGCTCAAGCAGAGAATGACAGGTGTTAAGAATGAAAAGGGTATCTATATCACTCCAGCATTCCCTAAACTGATCTATGCATTAGATGAAGATAATGTATATGAAGGAAGTAAGTATTATTACTTAACAAAACTTGCGGCTGAATGTACTGCTAAGAGAATGGTTCCTGACTACATTTCTGCTAAGGTAATGAAGAATTTAAAGAATGGGGATGTGTATCCATGCATGGGATGTCGTTCTTTCTTAACTGCAGACCGTTTTACCGATAATGATTTAGGTAATATTGCGGAAGCTCAAAACTATGATCGTAATCACCATAAATACTATGGAAGATTTAACCAAGGTGTCGTTACAATCAACTTAGTAGATATTGCTTGTTCTTCAAAGGGTAATGAAGAAGAGTTCTGGAAGATATTTGATGAGCGATTAGATCTTTGCTATAGAGCGCTCATGATTCGTCATAAGAGACTACTTGGAACACCATCTGATGTTGCACCTATCCTTTGGCAATACGGTGCAATTGCTCGCTTAAAGAAGGGTGAAGTAATCGATAAACTATTGTTTAATGGGTATAGCACAATTTCATTAGGCTATGGAGGTCTATATGAATGTGTTCACTATATGACAGGTGCTTCTCATACGACTGAAAAGGGTAAAGAGTTTGGTATGCGTGTTATGCAGCATATGAATGATGCTTGTAACAAGTGGAAGGCTGATACAAATATTGACTTCTCTGTATATGGAACACCAATGGAATCTACAACCTATAAGTTTGCTAAGTGTCTACAAGAACGATTTGGAATTATCGAAGGTGTTACGGACCGTGCATATATAACAAATAGTTATCATGTGCATGTTGCAGAAGACATTAATGCATTCGACAAGTTAACATTAGAATCTGATTTCCAACAGTTATCTCCAGGTGGAGCTATCAGCTATGTAGAAGTTCCTAATATGCAAAATAACATTCCTGCAGTACTTGCATTAATGAAGCATATCTACAATACAATTACATACGCTGAATTGAATACAAAGAGTGACTATTGCCAAGTATGTGGATTTGATGGTGAAATTAGTATTATTGAAGATGACAACCATAAGTTAATCTGGAAGTGTCCATGTTGTGGTAATACAGATCAAACAAAGATGAATGTAGCACGTCGTACTTGTGGCTATATTGGAACACAGTTCTGGAACCAAGGAAGAACCCAAGAAATTAAAGAGCGTGTATTACATCTATAGACGAAAAAGAATATGAAGTGAGATGACTTTGGTCATCTCTTTTTTAATGTAATTTTGGTAATGAATCCATGCATAATCTAAATACATAACGTCATTTATAAACATGCAAAATGATAGTTCTAAAAACATATTTTTTAATTATTTATTAAGGATAATACATTAATAGTTTCTTAATTTGTTTATGTCAACTGAAGGGATACAATATAAGAAATATATACACTGGATATATTTTGTCGATATCAATACATAGTAAAAAATGAGTGATATTGATGTAGATTCTTACAACAAGTGCAAAAGGATAACTAGCACTTTTATTGTGAAAATTTTATTGATGAATCGAAATTACTTCATAGAATCAATTTTTTGTAAGGGGAGACAATAACATGCTGAAAAAAATGATTAGTAGAATTATTCTGTCTGTAGTGATGATGTTCACTATCCTGTTCCAAGGAGCGGGTCTAAATGTCTATGCTGCAGGTACGCCTAGAGAGGTGAGTGCTAGAGTAACATCATTTAAGATCTTGGATAAAGATAAACGAGAAGGAGTACCTATTTGGTTTACTGATTCTTTCTATCTATCGATGGATTGGGATGCAAGTGGAAATGGGACAAACTTAAAAGAAGGTGACTATTTCGATATTACATTGCCAGATAAGATGAAGTTTCCAAGTGATACAACAAAGAGGGACTTTGATATTCTTGGAGAAGATGGAACTACAGTCGTTGCAAAAGCACATGTAACACCTGGTCCTAATAATAATATCGGCGGTAAAGTACGCGTTACATTTACGAATTGGGTTGAAGGAAGAGAAAATGTTAAGGGTAATATTTTCCTTGCGTCTAAATTCCAATATTCTAGTGAACAATATGATAAAAATAACACATATGACATCGTTGTAAATGGTCAAGTTAAATCCGTAACTGTTAAAATGATAGGTCCTCATATTGTGAGTGATGATGAACTTCTAGCAAAATATGGTACAAAAGCAATTAAATGGGAAAATGGTCAGAATGTTGTTATTGAAGATCAGGCTGAATGGTATGTTCGTGTTAACTACCGTCAAGCTCATTTAGTTAATGCTGTGATTACAGACCATCTAACAGGTGGTGCAGGAAATGAAACATATGTTCCTGGTAGTTTTAAGTTATATCAAGTTAGATATAGCAATACTGGTGATATTGATGAACCTAGAATTCTAGTTGACATATCTAATAAGCTTACGATTGCACCAGACAAGAAGACATTTACACTGAATCTTGGTGAAGTAAACGGTACACAATATCGTCTTATTTATAAGACAACTTATACACCAGGTACAAAGTTAATTAATAACGTTAGAATTACTGCTAATAACTATGATGCTACAACCCATGGAAGCCACCAATCTGAAGATTCAGGCGGAACTGGAACAGGTAACATGGCGAATAAGATCAAGTTGATCAAAGTTGACGCGGATGATAACTCTATTGTCTTAAAGAATGCAGTATTTGAAGTTACAAAACCAGATGGAAGTAAGTTTGAACTTACAACAGGTGCAGATGGAACAATCACTTCTTCACCACTCGTGTCTGGAACATATAAAATTAAAGAAAAGACAGCTCCGGCTGGCTATCAATTAAATACTGATGAATATACATTGGTTGTAAGTCCTACAAGTAATGCAATTCAAACTGTTAAGG
>CALHUY010000073.1 GCA_938039295.1 uncultured Solobacterium sp. | reverse complement strand
TATTCAAGATATAGGTATCCTTTAAGCGAATGTAGTCTTCTTCGTTGAAGAATCTTTCGCGCTGTACTCTTGTCATGTATAAGATATCTAGTTCAGGCATAACCGCTTCCATAGTTTCTACCTGCTTATACGCTGCACCTGCTTTTTCAAGCATGTCAATGATGTACTGTGGTACTCGTAATTCTGGTGGAGCGATTAGCACAAACTTCACATTCTCATATCGTAACATCGCTTCAATTAAAGAGTGCACTGTTCTACCAAACTTCAAGTCACCACATAAGCCTACTGTAAGGTTATTGAGTCTTCCCTTTTCTCTTGTGATGGTAAGAAGGTCTGTTAGTGTTTGCGTTGGGTGATGATGTCCACCATCACCACCATTGATGATAGGTACTGTTGTTCTTCGTGCAGCCACTACTGGAGCGCCCTCCTTTGGATGTCTCATGGCGATAATATCCGCATAACAACCTACGGTTCGAATCGTATCACTCACACTTTCTCCCTTCGAAGCCGAACTAGAGGAAGCTTCAGAGAATCCCAATACAGAACCCCCAAGTTCTAACATCGCCGCTTCAAAGCTAAGTCTTGTACGTGTGCTTGGCTCAAAGAATAACGTTGCCAGTTTCTTGCCCTTACAAATATCAATGTATTTATCAGGGTTTGTCATGATATCTCCTGCAACTTTTATCATTTTGTCGATTTCTTCTACCGAAAAATCTGTGATGCTGATTAAATTTCTAATTTCCATTATGATTTCCTTTCATCAATGATTCATCACTACAGTTGTTTCCTAAATCTTCAAACAAATATCTTATTTTCAATTCTGATTTATCGTTGTACAATTACCCCTTTCCCTTAGTCTTTATGTGCAATCCCTACAATTTCATCAAGTGAAGTAATTCCTAGTTTTTCCATTACCTGTGGTAATTCTTCAATGATTTCTTTACATGCCATTGGATTGATGAGATTTGCGGCTCCGATCTGTACAGCAGTAGCCCCTGCCATCATCATCTCAATGACATCTTCTGCACTAGAGATACCACCAATCCCAATGATTGGAAGATCAGTTGCCTCATATACTTCATATACCATTCTTAACGCAACCGGGAAGATTGCAGGGCCTGAGAAGCCACCTTTTTTATTGGCGATAACTGGTCTTCTGCGATTGATATCGATGCGCATCCCCATCAGGGTATTGATGAGTGAAATACCATCTGCACCACCTTCTTCTGCTGCACGTGCAATTTCTTTGATATCTGTTACGTTTGGACTTAGTTTCATATAGACAGGTTTTGTCGTTACTTCTTTGATTTTCTTTGTTAGTTCTCTAACGTTATCTGCGTTTGTGCCAAATGTTAGTCCACCATGGTCTACATTTGGGCAACTGATGTTTACCTCGATGATACCGACGTTATCAACCTTATCCATTTCTCTAGCTAAAGTGACATATTCCTCTACAGAAAAACCACTGATGTTTGCGATAACAGGTTTTCTATATATCTTTTCTAGATCTTTGAGTTCTTTCTGAATGACATTTTCCATGCCTGGATTTTCAAGACCTACGGAGTTAATCAATCCAGAATAACATTCCGCAATTCTAGGTTGTGGGTTTCCCTTACGTCTTTGAACGGTTGTTCCTTTGATGGAGATAGAGCCTAAGATATTGATATCATAAAAGTCTACATATTCTTTGCCAAAGCCATAGGTTCCACTGGCTGGAATCACTGGATTATCTAGTGTTAAGCCACTTAAATTTACTTTTGTATTCACTGCCATAACAACTCCTTGTGTACAAGAACTGGTCCTTCTTTACAGATACGCTTATTTCCTACAAGTGTTTCACATGAACATCCCATACAGCCTCCAAAGCCACACGCCATACGTGCCTCAAAGCTATATTGACCATCCTGTGCTTTGTGATAAATCGCTTCTAACATGCGTTCAGGACCACAGGCACAAACATACTCTGCTTGATTAAACCCATTTGTGACAAAGCCCTTTTCTCCATAGGAACCATCTTCTGTATACACTGTGACCTCTAAACCCAGTTTTCTGAACTCATCATCATAGAAAACTTGATTCTTCTCTCTAAATCCAAGGATGATTCTCGGTTTCTTTCCTTCTTCAACTAACTTTTTTGCTAAACCAAACATTGGCGGAACACCTACACCTCCACCAATCAATATCGCAGAATTAGGAATCCAAGTTAGATTGTATCCATTCCCCAAAGGCCAAAGGATATCTAGTTTGATACCTGATTCCATTTCACTGAGTGCCTGTGTACCTTTGCCTACCACCTTGTAAATGATGGTTAGACTTTCATCATTCCAATCAGCGATAGAGATTGGTCTTCGTAAATAGAAGCCATCAATTTTGATATTGATAAACTGACCTGGCACTAAAGTTTTTAACTTCTCAGATTCTAGACCAGTTGGTTGTAATACCATCTTGTATGTATCTAGCGCAATCTTTACATTCTCAATGACTCTCACTCTTTTCCCTCCACAATAATCTATATTTCTTTCTCGTTATGATAGACGAGTTTTCCATCCACAAAGGTTGCGATTACTTTGCCTGTAAGAGTGATACCTTCAAACGGTGTCGATCTTCCCTTTGTTTGGAATTCATCTGGATTAACTTTCCATGTAGCTTCCGTATCAACGATACAGATATCTGCGACTTCTCCGTTTTCTATATAACCACCATCTAAGCCAAATCGTTTTCTAGGATTAACACTCATTAGTTCAACAAGTCGTTCAAAGGAAATCACATTCTTCTTTACAAGTTCTGTATAGGATACACCAAAGGATGTTTCTAGTCCTACAACACCGAAGGATGATTTATCAAATCCTCTTGATTTTTCTTCTAAGCTATGTGGGGCATGGTCTGTCGCAATCATATCTATCGTTCCATCTTTGATAGCTTCCAGAATTGCCTTTTGATCCTCTGGAGACTTGATTGGAGGATTCATTCTAAAGTTTCCTTCATGCTTGATTGTATCGGTATTAAAGGCGATGTAATGTGGTCCCGTTTCACAGGTCACATCAATTCCTCTTGCCTTCCCTTTTCTTACCGCATCTAATGTTTCCTTTGCGGAGACATGACAAATATGATATTTACAGCCAGTTTTAGCAGAGAGTTCAATATCTCTTGCGGCTTGTACACTTTCACTTGCGGATGTTGTGCCTGTATATGGGATTGTATTGAGACTTTCATCTTCACAATGGGCAGAGATGATCTTTCCTAAACTTGCGACTTTTACCATCGCATCTTCCATCGTAAAGTCGGCTTGTACACCAACACCATCATCAGAGAAACCTGCTACATGGTCAGCCATCTCATCCATTTTGGATAACATTCCACGTCCTTTTTGATTTTCAGTGATAGCACCAAATGGTACTACTTTAATCACTGCATCTTTTTCAATGATATCGAGTTGTTGTTTGAGGCTTGCGTAATCACAAGGAGGTGGATTTAAGTTAGGCATCGTAAATACTGTAGTAAATCCTCCATGTGCTGCCGCCTTTGAACCTGTTCCAATCGTTTCTTTATAAGAAAAACCGGGCTCACGGAAATGTACATGTACATCAACGAAACCCGGTAAAATATATTTATGATTGAAGTCAAAAACGATATCGTCACTTTGAACACTGTCTGAAACGTCAAATGGGACAAGAAGTCTATCACCAGAGATAGCGATATCCATCTTTTTAAAACCCTTTCGTGTGTAGACTGTTGCGTTTTTTAAGATTGTTTTCATATGAAACCCCTTCTAGAGCCAACTACTTAAATCTTCGATATTATAATTGAACTTTTTTACTTTTTCAATAGAATTTTAATTTAGTTTTTCGTAAGTTTCATCAACTCATTTTGTAATATGAATCTATACGAAAAGAGAG
>CALHUY010000072.1 GCA_938039295.1 uncultured Solobacterium sp. | reverse complement strand
GATGAATATACATTGGTTGTAAGTCCTACAAGTAATGCAATTCAAACTGTTAAGGATGAACCAATTAGAACTTCCGTTAAGGCCACAAAACAATGGGTAGGTCCTATAGGATCAGCTGTTACAGTACATCTTTATGCAGATGATGTAGATACAGGTAAAACAGTTACATTAGATGCTGCAAATAACTGGGAAGATACATTTACAAACTTGAGAAAGTACAAACCAGGAACAACTACTGAAATTAAGTACACTGTAAAGGAAGATGCTATCGCTAACTATAATGGTGTAGTCAGTGGTGATATGGCAACAGGCTTTACAATCACAAATACCAATACAGAGAAGACTACTGTCAAAGTTACGAAAACTTGGGTAGGAACACCAGCTGCTTCTGTAACAATCAAGTTATTCGCAGATGGAACAGAGAAGGAAACAGTTACATTAACTGCTACAGAAAACTGGACACATACATTCACTAACTTAGATAAGTATGCGACTGATGGTCACGAGATTGTTTACACAGTTGATGAAACACCTGTTGCTGGATATGCAAAAGATATTTCTGGAACAGCAGCTACTGGATTTACTATTAAGAATACAAACACTGAAACAATCAATATCCCAGTTACAAAGACATGGGTAGGTACTGCAGGAACATCCGCAACAATTAAGCTATTGGCTGATGGTGCACAGAAGGAAACAGTTACATTAACTGCTGCAGATAACTGGACACATACATTCAGTAATCTTCCTAAGTTTGATACAACAGATGGTCATGAGATTGTATATACAGTAGATGAAGTTGATGTTCCAAATTATACAAAGGGTATTTCTGGAACAGCAGCTACAGGATTTACAGTTACAAATACAATCACAGGTAAAGTATCTGTACCAGTCACTAAGGTATGGGTGGGACCACAAGCTTCTTCTGCTAAGGTAACTCTACTTGCAGATGGAGTTGAAAAGGATTCTGTAACACTCAACGCTGCAAATGGTTGGGCACATACATTTACAAACTTAGATAAGTACAATAACGGTACAGAGATTGTTTATACAGTTACAGAAGAGCCAATCGCCAACTATGATTCTGTAGTTACAGGTAATGCAGCTAATGGCTTTACAGTCACAAATACAAATACAGAAAAGACATCTGTAAATGTTACGAAGACATGGGTAGGAACACCAGCAGCTTCTGTAACAATCAAGTTATTCGCAGATGGAACAGAGAAAGAAACTGTTACATTAACAGCAGCAGATAACTGGACACATACATTCAGTAATCTACCTAAGTACGCTGCAGATGGACATGAGATTGTATATACAGTTGATGAGACTCCTGTTACAGATTACATAAAGGCAATTTCAGGAGATGCAGCAAACGGCTTTACAATCACAAATACAATCACTGGTAAGGTGAACATTCCAGTTACTAAGGTATGGGTAGGACCAGAAGCTTCTTCTGCAAAAGTAACACTTTACGCAGATGGCGTTGAAAAGGATTCTGTAACACTTAACGCTGCAAATAACTGGGTGCATGTATTCGCTAACCTCGATAAGTATAATAACGGTACAGAAATCGTTTATACAGTTACAGAAGAGCCAATCGCCAACTACGATTCTGCAATTACAGGAGATGTAGCAAATGGCTTTACAGTGACAAATACAAATACAGAGAAGGTGGCAGTAGATGTGACAAAGAATTGGGTAGGACCTGCAACAGACTCTGTAACAATCAAGTTACTAGCAGATGGAGCAGAGGTTGAAAGTACAGTCATTACAGCTGCAGAAAACTGGATGCATACATTCAGCAATCTACCTAAGTACGCTGCAGATGGACATGAGATTGTTTATACAGTTGATGAATATGATATACCAAGTTACATCAAAGCAATCGAGGGAACATCTACAACAGGCTTTACAGTTACAAACACGATCACTGGTAAGGTAGATATCCCAGTTACTAAGGTATGGGTAGGACCTTCAACAGATAGCGTTACAGTAAATCTATACGCGGATGGTGTTAAGGTTGATACAGTACAGCTAACAGCTGCTAACCAGTGGAAGTATACATTCGCTAATCTAGACAAGTATGAAAATGGACGTGAAATCGTATATACAGTTGATGAAGCATTAATCCCTGGATATAAGACAAAGATCACAGGTGATGCACAAACAGGCTTCACAATTACAAACTCCAAGGAGACACCAAAGACAGCAGACCACGTTAATCCGATGGCATATGCAAGCATCTTGGCAATCTCACTCATGGCAGCAATCATCACAATGATTGAAAAGAAAAAGTTTGCAAGATAA
>CALHUY010000071.1 GCA_938039295.1 uncultured Solobacterium sp. | reverse complement strand
AATATAAATAAATTCATCCTAAATTTTTAATTGCCACATTTGGGAAGAAGGTTAGTATTGAGATACATAATTTAAATATATATTCTTTAGGTAGAGGTAAGGTAATGATTACTTTATTAGAACGACAGATTGAAATAATAACACTATTATTACTAAAAGATGACTGGTGTGTTTCTGATGATCTTGTGGAAGCTTTGTCAGTAAGTAATCGAACTATTCGTAATGATTTAACTCAGATAAAAGTTTTTTTAAACGAGCATAATGCAGAGTTGAAATCTGAGCCACATAAAGGTTATAAGATAGTCGCTGATATTGATTCTAGACATAAAATATTAGGACAACTTGAATCTGCAAAGTCGTTATCTCAAGAGGAAATTGTTAAAGCAATTAGCATTCTTCTGTTGAGTTTTGAATCTACTACATATAATGAGTTAGCAACTTTCTTGGATATAAGTAAGCAGACTCTAATAAAATATATGGATACTGCGCAAGCAGCTTTATTAAAAAATGGAATAACAGTAAACAAAATTAAAGGTAAAGGTTTAAGTGTTCAGGGAAGAGAATATGATATTCGTGATTACATGAAACAACTTATTAATTTATCAGAATTGAGTAATCATATTATCAAGGTTGCAGAGAAAAGTTTTCTAACAACATCTTCTTTAAAAATAGCACGACAAATCATTAGTGATATAGAGATAAATTCAAAAGTTCATTTTTACGAACAGAGAAGACTGGAACTGCTCTTGAGCTATTGCTTACATCGTATATCTATTGGAAAGACGATAACAGAGTATGATTTAGACATTAAAAAGGATATTTTAATCAATGATAGTGAATGTAACTTATTCTATAAATCATTACGAACTTTCCCGTTATCAGATTTTGAAAAATATTATTTGATATCTATTCTGTTAGAAACTAAAGTTAAACATCTAAATAAAAAATATGATAACAATAGCGATGCAGAACAACTTGCTAAATTTCTTATGAAGAAATTGCAGTTGTTGCACCCATTTAGAAAACAAAATACAGAACAGTTCTTAACTGGATTGACCTCACATCTTACGGTTGCGCTATATCGTATAAGAAATAATATCCCAATCCAAAATGTATTACTTGAACAGATAAAGATACGAATTGCATTAATTTATCTATATACAAAGCAACAGCTATTATCGCAAGAAGATAAGTATGATGTGATATTTGATGAGAATGAAATCGCGTATGTTGCTATGTACTTGGCTAGCACCTTCGAAACAAGTTTGCAATTTGACATGAAGATTAAAGTGCTCATTGAGTGTTCTTTTGGAACTACCACAAGCGCAATTTTAGATTCGAGAATACGCCAGTTGATTACTGAATGTGAGATTGTAGGACCATTCTCTATGACAGAGACTAAAAAGTATTTGGATAAAGAAAAAGTAGATCTAATTATTACTACTCATGAGGGAACCAGTTATAGATATCCAACTTTAATTGTAAATCCACTTCTAAATCCAGAGGATGCAGATTATATTCATGCACGCATATTTCAATTATCATATGAGAAGATGTGTGATAGTTTTATGAATAGTTACCTGAAACAAGATGATAATATGTCAAAAGTTGTAAGTATCAAGGATTTGATTAGTAGAGATGATATACAAATATATGATAAATGTAAATCTTGGGAAGAAGCAATACATATTGCGTCATCTCCATTATTGAATAGTGGTAAGCTTGAACAGCGATATGTATTAACAATGATTGATGCTGTACGTACCTTAGGAACATATATGGTGATATTGCCAGAAACCGCATTTGTTCACGCAGGTACTGATAGCGGAATACATGAAGATTGCTGTTCATTACTAGTGTTAAAACATCCAATTATTCTTGGAGATGGAAAGGGTAAGTTAGTAAGAAATATTATCGTCCTTGGAGTAA
>CALHUY010000070.1 GCA_938039295.1 uncultured Solobacterium sp. | reverse complement strand
GCATTATTTATCATTACATTTTTAATTATTATTTTATGCATATATATAACACGTCATCGTATCCATACTACGTATGAGTCTACAGATGATTTGACGGATCGGAAATCTAGCACGTTGCTTGTTTTCTTCAAAGAAAATCCGAAGTTCATGATTTTATCCATTGCGATGTTATTTATCTATTATGCACATGCTTTTATCACAAACTTTACAATTTCTATTGTACGCAATGTTGGTGGAGATCATCGTGAGATGGGATATTTGATTGCCTTTATGGCTCTCATGGAACTTCCAGGTATGATAGGGTTTAAAGAGATTAGTCGTCGTTTTAAAGTATCTTCGTTACTCTTATTTTCGATGTTTATGTTTAGTGTAAAAGCGATTATTATATGGCTTTCTCCATCATTAATGACATTGACATTTGGGTTTGCTTTACAGGTTGTTTCTTTTGCATTATATATTCCTGCATCTGTGCAATATGCAAATATTATCATTGATGAAAAGGATACTGTAAAAGCACAGATGATGTTTAATTTGATGCAAGCTGGTGGTGCTGTATTTTCATCAATCATTGGTGGATGGTTAATTGACTTTAGTGGTATCTCACATGCATTACTTGTTGGAGCTATCTTATCTTGTATCGGTACAATGATTGCCTTTACAGCGATACAGAATACAAAGGGGTAACTATGAAGAAATTTACAGACCATATTTATTACATGGATAATAATCCTGAAACAGATCAACCATACGTATATTTGATTCATGGTTCTAAGTTTAACTTGCAAATTGACGCTGGTAATAGTCCTGAAAACTATCATAAATTTTTATCTGAAGTAAAAGACTTAGGCTTGAAGGAACCTAAGCTTTTAGCAATTACACATTGGCACTGGGATCACACGTTTGGTATGGTTGCTTGTAATATTCCAATGATTGCTTCTGTAAAAACCAATGCATACTTAAAGAGAGTAAAGAATTGGAAATGGACAGAAGAGGCGATGCAAGAACGTTTAAAGACTGGAGAAGATATTCAGTTTTGTTATGACTGCATGCATAAGCAGTATTCCGATATTGGCATGATACAAGTTTGTGAAGCAGATATAACTTTTGACTCAGAAATTGCAATTGATTTAGGAGATATTCATGTAAAGGGGCTTCATATAGATACTCCACATACTCGTGATGCAGTTTTATATTATGTTGAAGAAGAGAAGGTTGTGATTGCGGCGGATGCCGAATATGAAGATTATTACGATAATCATAGTCAGTACGATCCTGCTCGTTTAGCATCCTTTATACAATTTTTAGAGAGATTAGATTTCGAATATTATTTACGTGGACACGATGACTTTAAACTAACAAAAGAAGAAATCTTAAATAAGCTTAAAGCCGCAATGTAAACGCAATCATTTTATAGGTTCAATGGTATAATAGACACATGGATTTAAGTGATAAGAGGCTAAAATTAACTCCAAAACGATTGGAAGTATTACATCAACTTGGTCTTCGTACAACGGATGATCTTTTAATGTATTATCCGTATCGTTATGAGATGATTACGACTACAGCTTTTAACGATTGGAAAATGAAAGATAAAATTTGGTTTGAAGGAGAGGTTGTTCAGCTACCGAGAAGTTGGAGTAAAGGTAGACTTGTAACAACTACTTTTCAAGTACGTGCTCAGGAACAAATCTTAACGGTTACAATTTTTAATCGACCATGGGCAAAGAGCTTAAACTTAAATCAGATATTAACAATACAGGGTGTATATCAAGGTAACAGTAAAGTTACAGCTATCAGTTATGATACAAAGCCGTTAGCGAAACATGCGGCAATTACACCTATCTATAGTATTAAAGAAGGTATCCGTCAAAAGACATTACAAACGATTATTCATTCTGTTTTAAATCAGCTACAGGATGAAATTCTAGATGATATACCTGACGAATTTCGACAGGCATATCGATTATTACCACTTCAGGTGGCGTATCGTTATATGCATATTCCAACGAGTATGAATGAAGTTCAAGCTGCTGTACGTACGCTAAAGTATGCAGAGTTTTTACGATTCTTTACTGCGATACAACTGCTGCGTAATACAGAAGGTATTCGTATTGAAAAGAAACCAAAAATCTTTTCTTCTAAGAAAATCCAACAAGCAATTCAAAGTCTTAGCTTTGAATTGACAGCTGATCAAAAAGATACATTAGAGAAGATTTTGAATGATATGGGTAGTACTCATACAATGTATCGTTTGGTACAAGGTGATGTTGGTTGTGGTAAGACAGTTGTGGCAACACTTGCCTTATATGCGGCTTATTTAAGTGGTTATCAAGGTGCAATGTTAGCACCAACAGAAATACTTGCGCGTCAACATTATCGATCCGTTAATGAAGTTCTTGCGCCGTTCGGCGTAAAAACAGAAGTTTTGTATTCAGCGTTAACATCGTCGAAGAAAAAAGAGATTTTAGAGGATGTATCTTCTGGAAAAGTCGATATCTTAATCGGTACGCATAGTATGATACAAGATACCGTTGTTTTCCATAAGCTAGGATTAACGATTGCTGATGAACAACAACGCTTTGGGGTAGCACAACGTAAAGCATTAAAACAAAAGGGTGAACAAGTAGATTTCCTTTTGATGAGTGCTACACCGATTCCTAGAACACTTGCGGCATCTTTATTTGGTGACATGGATGTTAGTACGATTGAAACGATGCCAGCTGGAAGAATTGCACCTATGACAACTCTTGTCAAAGAGAATAGCTTCCGTTCTGTTTTAGATGATGTAAAACGTCTTCTGGATAGCGGAAGACAGTTATATGTGATTTGTGCAGCTGTTGATGAAAATGAAGAGTATCACGCACGAAACGTGTATGATACAACTGAATCGATACAGAAGTTATTTCCAAAATATAAGGTTGCTTGTTTACATGGCCGTATGACAACAGACGAAAAACAAGTAATCATGCAAGCATTCCATGATAATGATATTCAGATACTCGTATCTACAACTGTCGTTGAGGTTGGTGTCAATGTTATAAATGCGACTGGCATGATTATCTATGATGCGGACCGCTTTGGTTTATCCCAATTACATCAGTTGCGTGGTCGTATCCAACGAGGTAGTGAACAAGGATATTGTTGGTTATTAACAAGCAGTCAAGAAGAACGAGTGTTACAACGCTTAGAGGTACTTGTAAAATCTAACAATGGTTTTGAAATATCCTATGAAGATTTACGTTTGCGTGGGCCTGGTGATATACTTGGTACAAGGCAGAGTGGTGTTCCAGACTTTATTTTAGGTAATATTGTTGAGGATACTGCAATGATCAACCAAGCTCGCAAAGATGCATTAAAAGTAATGGAATCTGCGGATAATCCAGATTATCAAATTCTATTAGAATCCGTTCGTAAACGGAATGAAAAAAATGCGGAATACGCAGATTAGGAGGTACTGTTTTGAATATTATTGAATGGCTAGAAGGTCGTCATATCAAAGTAAATAATGTAAAAATGATACAACAAGCGTTTATACATTCTAGTTATGCACATGAACACAAAAGTAAGAATGACAATGAGCGTTTAGAGTTTATGGGTGATGCAGTACTACAACTTTGGTCTAGTAATGCAATTTATCCATTAAACCTAAGCGAAGGTCATATGACACGTTTACGTGCACAACTTGTATGTGAAAAGGCATTAGCGATTTATGGTCGTCAATTACATTTAAACGATTATTTATTGTTAGGTTCTGGTGAAGAAAAGACAGGTGGTAGAAACAAGGATGCGATTATTGCGGACATGTTTGAAGCTTTCCTAGGCGCATTATATTTAGATCAAGGCATGGATGCGGTTGATAACATTCTTTCAGAAGTTATTACACCAAGACTTGCACATCCAGAAGATGTAGGTGTTATCCATGACTATAAAACAAAACTACAGGAATATGTTCAATCCGATTCACGTCAAACGGTCAAATATGAGTTAGTCAGTGAAACTGGACCAAGCAACGCACCGGAATTTGTAATGAATGTTTTGGTGGATGGATTAGTACTTGGTACAGGTAGTGGACAATCCAAAAAACAAGCAGAGCAAAATGCAGCTCGAAATGCATTTGAAAAAATGGCTAAATAATAAGGGGGATACTATGGTCATTACAGAAATTATAAACGCAGTAAAGTCTGGTCAATTAGATGAGAAATTGACAGCGCTCTATGGTGCTGATGCACTTGCATCACAAAAAGTACGCTATGAAGAAGTACTTTCAAAAGCAAAAGATTTATTAGGGAATGAAGAAGCTCATATCTTTAGTGCACCAGGAAGAACAGAAGTGGGTGGAAACCATACAGACCATCAATTAGGTCGTGTAGTTGCGGCTAGTATTGATTTAGATGTCATTGCGGTGGTTGTTCCTACAGATGATTCTATCGTTACTTATCACGCTAAAGGATTTAGTGTTAGTCCGGTTGACTTACACAATTTAGAAATTAATGAAGCTGAAAAGAACACAACTGAATCTTTAATTCGAGGTATCGCTGCTGGCTTTACAAAGAAGGGTTATAAAGTTGGTGGTTTTAAGGCATATTCTGAAAGTAATGTACTTTCTGGTGGCGGTATGTCTAGTTCAGCCGCATTTGAAGTATTAATTGGAACAATCTTCAGTCACTTATATAATGACGCAGCGATTTCATCTGAAGATATCGCAAAGATTGGTCAGTTCTCAGAAAATGTATACTTTATGAAGGCGAGTGGTTTACTTGATCAGATGGCATGTTCTGTTGGTAGTTTTGCGGCAATGGATTTTGCAAATAAAGAAAATCCACAAGTTACTTCTATTCCATTTAATCCTGCAGATTATGGATATGACTTAATCTTGACAGATGTTAAGGCAAGCCATGCGGATTTAAGTGATGAATATAGTGCAGTACCTTATGAGATGAAGGCGGTTGCTAAACTATTTGGTAAAGAAGTGCTAAGCCAAATTACATTAAATGAATTATTAGCGAATACAGCGAAGATTCGTAACGAAGTAAGTGATCGAGCTTTCTTGCGTGCATATCACTTCCTAAATGAAACTAATCGTGCAAAACTACAAGCAGAGGCATTAAAAGAGAATGATATTAAGACTTTCTTACGCTTAGTCAAAGAGAGTGGTCATTCATCCTATATGTATCTACAGAATGTTTTAATTCCAGGTGATAGTCAAAATCAGGCACTTGCGATTGCATTAGCACTGAGTGAAACAGTACTTGGTGATGATGGTGCATATCGTGTTCATGGTGGTGGTTTTGCAGGAACAATTCAAGCATATGTTCCACATGCAAAGACCGCTGAATATATTGCTTTAATGGAAGCTACATTTGGTAAGGATTGCTGCTATAAGTTACGTATTCGTGACTGTGGTGGTATTTGCGTTATTTAGTGAGGAAAAAATGTTAAAAGAAAACTATATTTTATTAGGAAAAGCTGGCGATAAAGAAATTCGATTATTGCCAAACATGTTAAATCGTCACGGCTTAATTGCTGGTGCTTCAGGTACTGGTTAGACTGTCACATTAAAAGTTATAGCAGAATCATTAAGTCAAATGGGTGTATCTACATTTATTGCGGATGTTAAGGGTGATTTATCAGGAATGATACAAGAAGGAGATTTATCTGCTATTTCAGGTAGACTTGAAAAGCTTGGAATCACTGATTTTGAAGTACGTAAGTTCCCTGTACACTTTTTCGATGTATATCGTAAAAAGGGCCATCCAATTCGTGCCATCATGGAAGAATTTGATTCTTTATTGCTTGCGCGTATTTTAGAACTTACAGATGCACAAGAAGGTAACCTTCAAATCATCTTGAAAGTTGCTCAAGATATGAACCTAGATATTATCGACTTGAAGGATCTTCAAGCGATGACAAATTATGTTGGTGAACATGCTAGTGAGCTTTCTTTGAAATATGGTAATGTTACAAAACAGAGTATTGGTGGTATTCAAAGAAAGTTATTACAGTTAGAACAACAGGGTGGAACAAACTTATTTGGTATGCCTGCACTTTCGATACATGATTTGATTTCTACAGAAGGTGGACTTGGTATGATGAATATGTTGGAGTGTCAAGAGTTATTCCAACATCCACTTCTTTACGCTACATTCTTGTTATGGTTATTAAATCGTATCTATCAAGATTTACCAGAAGTTGGTGATGTAGAGAAGCCAAAGATTGTATTCTTCTTTGATGAAGCACACTTATTATTCAAGGATGCTCCTAAGGCATTGCTTGATAAGATTGAGCAGATTGTTAAGTTAGTTCGTTCTAAGGGTGTTGGTGTATTCTTTATTACACAATCTCCAAACGATATTCCTAATTCAGTTCTTGCGCAATTATCCAATCGTATTCAACATGCATTGCGTGCATATACACCAACAGAAATTAAGGCAGTTAAGTTAGCTGCAGATTCCTTCCGTGCAAATCCTAATCTAGATACAGCAGAACGTATTACAAATATGAAGACTGGTACTGCATTAGTATCTGTCTTGGATGAAGATGGCGCTCCTACAATAGTTGAAGAGACAATGATCTTACCTCCAATGTCATCAATGCAGATTGCGGATGAATCTTTGGTGATGCAGACGATTCAACATGACTCTATCTATGGTAAGTATGAAAAAGATATTGACCCGGAGAGTGCGTTTGAAACAATGACTACAATCAAGGAACAAGAGGAAGAAGAAGCACGTCTTGCAAAAGAGAAGCTTGCACAAGAAAAACTTGCGGCTGCTCAGGCAAAAGAAGCTGCGAAACGCAGTAAAGAAAATGACTGGTCTGGACGTATTGCTAAGAAGATTCGTAATCGTACTGAATCAGAATTAATCAATGTTGGAATTCGTTCCGCAAAGAAATTCTTATCCGGTTTCTTTAAGTAAATTATGAGGTGACTAGAAGTATCAGTCACCTTTCTTTGTGTTGAATTCTATAAAATGCTTATACAAGAATGAGGGGAAGTATAAGTATTTTTATGTTAAAATAAGGGGACGAAAAGGAGTAAAGTATGACGCAATATTTAAAAGATTTAGTGAAAATAGATAATCAAGATGAGTTTTATGATGATATCGAAATTGAAAGAGTTCGTTTATTTCGTGCACAAAATCTTTTAGAGATACATTTACATACTCCCAATGTATTATCTTTTGATATTTACCAAGAAATCCGTCATAGATTAAATGATTTAACAGGATCAGATATTCAATTATTTATTCAACCAAAGCAAAATCGCTGTAATCAAGTAGAAATTAGAAAATACTTAGAAGTATTCTTTCATACAAATCCTGAGATGCGTATTCTTGAAAGTGGTACTTTCCAATATGATGCTCAAAAGTGCATTATTAAATATGCATTTGCTAGTGCAACTGATAGTGACCGTGCAAGTAGTTATATTGAACATGTAGAGTCCTTTTTAGCGACGATTGGTTTGCATGGCGTCAGTGTACTTACAGAAACGTTGATACCTGTGATGAAAAAGGAAATTAAAGAAGTTAATGTAAAGGTTGTAAGTGATGAGGTCGAAAAACCACAAGAAAAGCCAGCATATAAATATCAACGTACTAAGATGGATGATTACGAGAAAATTAGTTTAGTAGATGTTCATGATCCTATCGCAGATGTTCAATTTGAAGGTGAAGTGTTTGGAAATGACTTCATTGAAATTCGTAAAACTGGAAAGACAATTCAATCATTTAGTGTATTTGATGGAACAGATGCAATTTCAGTGAAGCGTTTTGAAGGTAGAGGTGTAACAAAAGAAGATCTATCTTCGATTCGTGATGGTGATTACGTCCGTATCTATGGATCGATTTCTTATGATAACTTTGCTAAGGATTTAACCTGTATCGCTTCTAATGTTGTAAAGATTGAAAAAGTGAAGACTGTTGATTTGGCGGAAGCTAAGCGTGTGGAGTTACACATGCATACAAACTTATCTGAAATGGATGGTGTTTGTGATATCAAAGATATCATTACCTATGTGTATAACTTAGGACATTGTGGGATTGCAATTACTGACCATGCGGATGTACAGTCTCTTGTAAAGGCGTATAACACTGCACAAGGCTTAAAGAAGAAAGATCCAGAAAGAGACTTTAAGGTTGGACTTGGATGCGAATTTAATCTAGCAAATGATGAATTAACGATTGTACGCAATGCGACAGATGAAAATCTAGATGATGTAACATATGTATCCTTTGACTTAGAGACTACTGGTTTATCTTGTTACTATGACCATATTATTGAATTTGGTGCTGTCCGTATTAAGAATTCAACGATTATTGATCGTAAACAGATGTTTATCAAGCCACCAGTTTCTATTCCTGGGTTTATTACTTCAAAAACAAACATCACAAATGATATGGTAAAAAATGCCAAGCCATTTGCGGAAGCGATTGATGAAATTCTAGACTACATCAAAGATGATGTTCTAGTTGCACACAATGCGACCTTTGACTATTATTTCTTGAATGAAGAGTTACGTCGTATTGGTCGAAAACCATTAACCAATGTTGTGATTGATACCTTAGATATGTCACGTGCAGTATTACCAGATCGTAGAGCATATCGCTTAGGTAACTTATCTCGTTATTATCATGTAAATTACAACGAAGAAGAAGCACACCGTGCTGACTTTGATGCGGGAGCATTAGCAGATGTATTCTTGTGCTTACTAAAGGATGCGAAAGATAAGTTTGCTGCAAAATCCATCTCTGACTTACAAACTAAATTACAGTCTTCCAAGTCATTCATGAAGGTAAGACGTAGTCATGTTTGTGCTATCGCAAAGAATCACGATGGTCTTGTTGCACTTTACAAACTTGTAACAGAATCTAATACAAATACACTTGCAGTCAATGGCAAAGCAACTGGTAAAGAGGCTACTGATGTAGCTGCTGAACCTC
>CALHUY010000069.1 GCA_938039295.1 uncultured Solobacterium sp. | reverse complement strand
TACAATGATAAGCTATGATTTACCATTAGCTGAAATTGTAATTGATTTTTACGATAAGCTGAAATCCAGAACAAAGGGATATGCTTCATTTGAATATGAAATGATAGGATATAAGGAATCTGACCTTGTAAAAGTAGACATTCTTGTAAGTGGAAATCCTGTAGATGCATTTTCATTTATAGCTCATAAGGATAATGCCTACTACAGAGGACGTTCAATCGTTGAAAAGTTAAAGGAAATCTATACAGAAGCTTCTTCAATCGAAGTGGTTAAGCCAGGGTTCATCAACTTCCGTTTAAAGAAAGATGCTTTAGCTGAAGTTATTAACACAGTTATCAATGCAGGTGATGATTATGGTAAGAACAACACTGGTGCAGGTGTAAATGTATTGGTTGAGTGGGTATCCGCTAATCCTACAGGTGACTTACATTGTGGACATGCTCGTAACGCTGCTTGGGGAGACTGTATCTCACGTCTTTACGAAGCAAGTGGTTACAATAACTACAGAGAGTTCTATGTAAATGATGCTGGTAACCAGATTGTAATGTTAGGAGAATCCTTAATTTCTCGTTACTTCGAACATTTTGGAAAAGAATATCCACTTCCAGAAGATGGATATCATGCACAGGATATCATCGACATCGCAAATAAGATTGCGGAAACAGATGGTGATAAGTGGTTAAACGCTGATCCTGCAGAACGTCTTGAATACTTCAAGAAGACTGGTGTTGAACTAGAATTAAAGAAGATTGAAGATGACTTAAAACTTTACCGTTGTGATTTCCAAAACTTCCAGCACGAAACATTCTTCTATGAAAACAATCGTAAGCGTATTAACGATTGCTTAGCGAAGATGGCTGAAATGAATCTAACATATGAAAAAGATGGTGCTCTTTGGTTTAAGAGTACTGAATATGGCGATGATAAGGACCGTGTATTACGTAAGAGCGATGGAACATTATCTTACTTAACACCAGATATCGCTAACCACATCTATAAGATTGAAAGAGGCTATGACCACTTAATCAACTTATGGGGTGCTGATCACCATTCTTACGTAACACGTATGCAGTCTGCTTTAACTGCTTTAGGTTATCCAGATGTTCTTAAGGTAGACATCATTCAGATGGTACGTATGGTTGAAGATGGTAAGGAAGTGAAGATGTCCAAGCGTACAGGTAACGCAATTACAATTCGTGAACTTTGCGAAGACGTAGGCGTTGACGCTGCTCGTTGGTTCTTCGTTTCCAAGGACGTTGCGACTCATATGGATTTCGATATGAAGTTAGCTCGTTCTAAGGACAACAACAATCCTGTATTCTATGCACAGTATGCATATTCCCGTATGCATTCCATTATGAACAATCCTAAGATTCCTGCATTCACACAGGTAGCTACTTATGATCGTCTAAGTGATGAGAAGGAATTACAATTGATGAAACTGATCAGTGAATTCCCAATCGAAGTTGCAAATGCAGCAGTAACCAGAAAGCCAAACAAGATTACTGAGTATATCATTTCTCTTGTTAAGGTTTACCACAGCTACTACAACAGTTCGCGTGTAAATAACCCAGAAGATCCTGAGTTAACAAACCAACGTTTAGGCTTAGTGAAGGCTACAATGGTAACATTGAAGAACGCTCTAAACCTTGTTGGTGTTGAAGCACCTGAATCAATGTAATTCCACAATAAGAACGATAAATAGGGCCCTTATAGGAATATAAGGGCTTTTCTTGTGAATTTTAGGAGTTTTTTGACAAAAAATAATATAATGATGTTTACAAAAAAATACAAAATTTTAGGCATTATGTTTCCAACTGTAGTTAAAAATATGTTTACAATTATAGTATAGATTTGAAACCGGTTACATATCATGCGCGCGATATGTAGCCCAAATGAAAAGACAATAGGAGGAAAGCAAATGTCTAACATTCATGTAACGAGTGAAATTAAAACACTCAAGAAGGTTTTATTACACAGGCCAGGAGAAGAATTATTAAATCTTACACCTGAAACATTAGGAGAATTATTATTTGATGATATTCCTGATCTTTACGAAGCACAGGTTGAACATGACCGTTTTGCTAAGATCTTAAGTGACAACGGCGTTGAAGTTGTTTATCTTGAAGATTTAATGGCTGAAACATTAGATGCTCACCCAGAAATTAAGGAACAGTTCCTTGATCAGTGGTTAGTTGAATCAGGCGTTCATACAACTGAATATCATAAGATTATTAAGGACTACTTAGCTAAGTTTACAAATACTAAGGAATTAGTTTTAAAGACTATGGCTGGTATCACATTTAGAGAACTTGGTGAAATCAAGACAAACTTCTTAGTTGACCGTCTTGAATCTAATTCTCACTTATTAGTAAACCCAATGCCAAACCTATACTTTACACGCGACCCATTCGCTTCTGTAGGTAATGGTGCAGTTATTAACAGAATGTACTCTGTAACAAGAAACCGTGAAACAATCTATGCAGACTACATCTTCAGATTCCACCCAGAATATGCTGGAAACGTTCCAGACTTATATGGACGTAACAACCACTTCCATATCGAAGGTGGAGACGTATTAAACGTTAATGAAAAACTCTTATTCATTGGTATTTCACAGAGAACACAGGCTGAAGCGATTCAGGACTTAGCTATGAAGATGTTCTATGAAAACGAAGGAAATAAGATTGAGACAATTTTAGCTTTCAATATTCCTAATTCACGTGCATTCATGCACTTAGATACAGTATTTACACAGATCGATACTGATGCATTTACAATTCACCCAGGTATCATGGGAACATTACAGGTATTTGCACTAACAGCTGATCGTGCAAATCATGATGTTCATATTGAAGAACATACAGGTAAGTTAGAAGATATTCTTGCTAAGTTCATGGGCTTAGATAAGGTTCGTTTATTCCCTTGCGGAGCTGGCGACCCATTAGCAGCTGAACGTGAACAGTGGAACGATGGTTCTAATACATTAACAATCGCTCCAGGTAAGATTATCGTTTACAAGCGTAACTATGTTACAAACCAATATCTAAAGGATAATGGATTTGAAGTATTAGAATTAGAAGCATCCAACTTATGTGTAGGACGTGGTGGACCAAGATGTATGTCCATGCCATTAGTTCGTGAAGACTAAGTTAAAAATTAAATAACCATAAAAATAGAAAATTAAATAAGAAAAGGAGCTATTATGGGCGTTAATGTTAGAGGAAGAAGTTTTTTAACACTATTAGATTTTACATCTGATGAAATCAGATATTTCTTGGAATTATCTGCAGAATTCAAGAAGTTAAAGGCTAACGGTGTTGACCACAGTTATTTAAAGGGCAAGCAAGTTGTTCTATTATTTGAAAAGACATCTACAAGAACACGTTGTGCATTCGAAGTTGGTGCACGTGACTTAGGTATGGGTGTTACATTCCTAGATTCTGGATCATCACAGATGGGTAAGAAGGAATCATTAGAAGATACAGCTAAGGTATTAGGTCGTATGTACGATGGTATCGAATACCGTGGATTCAAGCAGGAAGTAGTTGAAGAACTTGCTAAGTATTCTGGTGTTCCTGTATGGAATGGTTTAACAGACTTATATCACCCAACACAGATGTTGGCTGATATCTTAACAGTTAAGGAAGAATTCGGCGATGTTAGAGGCCGTAAGTTAACATTCTTCGGTGATGCTCGTAACAACGTAGCTAACTCATTGATGATTGTTTGTGCTAAGTTAGGTATGCACTTCTGCGCATGTGGACCTAAGGAATTAATGCCTTCAGATGAACTCGTTGCTAAGTGCAGAGAAGTAGCTAGCAAGACAGGCGCTGAAATCGAATTAACAGATGATATCAAGATCGGTGCTAAGGACGCAGACGTTCTTTACACAGATATTTGGTTATCAATGGGTGAACCAGAAGAATTATGGGAGCCAAGAATCAAGCTCTTACGTCCTTACCAGGTTAATAAGGAATTGATGGCTATGGCTAAGCCAACTGCTATCTTCTTACACTGCTTACCATCATTCCATGATCGTAACACAACAGTTGGTGAGAACATTTACCAGAAGTATGGCTTAGAGGCTATGGAAGTTACAGATGATGTATTCTTAGGCACACAAGCTAGACAATTTGATGAGGCAGAGAACCGTATGCATACAATTAAGGCTGTTATGTATGCTACTCTGAAGTAATCACATGGCAAAGCGTATAGTAGTAGCTCTTGGGGGTAATGCCTTAGGCAATACCCCTGAAGAGCAGCTTGAATTAGTTCGTCATACTGCTAAGACTATCGTTGATTTAGCACAGGACGGCTATGAAGTAATTGTTGGTCATGGTAATGGACCACAGGTTGGAATGATCAACCTAGCAATGGAATTCTCTTGCACAAAGGGTGGCAATACTCCATATATGCCATTCCCAGAATGTGGTGCGATGTCTCAGGGCTATATCGGTTATCATTTACAACAAGCAATTCAGCAGGAATTAAAGGTGCGTGGTGTTGACAAGGAATGTGCAGCTATTGTTACACAGGTAGTTGTTGATGCAAACGATCCAGGATTTGCGAAACCTACAAAACCAGTAGGAAGCTTCTATACTAAGGAAGAAGCAGACAAGATTGCTGCTGAAAAGGGCTTTACATTTGTAGAAGACGCAGGACGTGGATATCGTCGTGTTGTTCCTTCACCAATCCCACAGCGTATCGTTGAATTAAAGGTTGTTGAGCAACTTGTTAAGGCTGGCGACATCGTTATTACAGTTGGTGGCGGAGGAATCCCTGTAGTTGAAACTGAGCAAGGATTAAAGGGCGTTGCAGCTGTTATCGATAAGGATCGTTCTAGTGCATTACTAGCACAGTCCATTGGTGCAGATATGTTGATTATCTTAACTGCAGTTGACAGAGTATGCATTAACTATAACAAGCCTGATCAAAAGGAACTTCCAACAATGACATTGGAAGAAGCAGAGAAGTATATCGAAGAGAAGCAGTTTGCTCCTGGAAGTATGCTTCCAAAGGTTCAGTCATGCATGGAATTCGTTAAGAATAATACACATGGTGGAACAGCATTAATTACATCATTACAAAAAGCAAAAGTTGCTTTACAAGGTGAAACAGGCACCATTATTACTAAATAATTAGAAGGGGGGATAGTATGTCTGTGAAAGCCAAGAAACGCTCATTAACAGCGTTTACAATTTTATTTATTATTTTAGCAGTACTTTGTTTAATTTCCGTATTATTAAATGGACAACCAATTAGCGATAGCTTAATCAGCGGTTTAAACCCTGAGAAGTATGGCGACTTGGTTAACATGGTTGCTAACGGCGAGACCGTTACGGTTGTCGGTGCAAAGTTTAGTGATTTCTTCATGGCATTCCCAAGAGGATTTGTGGATGCTGCTGACTTGATCGTATTTATTATGGCTATCGGTGGATTCATCGGTGTTGTAATGAAGACAGGTGCTCTTGAAGCTGGTGTTTACCACTTAGTTAAGAAGATGCACGGCAAGGAAGAAGTCCTAATCGTTATCTTGATGATCTTATTCTCTATCGGTGGTTCCACATATGGAATGGCTGAAGAGACAATCGGTTTCTACGCTTTGATTACTACAGCATTAGTAGCAGCTGGCTTCGATACAATGGTAGCAGTTGCAACTGTATTGCTCGGTGCAGGATGTGGTGTATTAGGTTCAACAATTAACCCATTTGCTACTGGTGCAGCTATGGCTGCATTGCAGAGTGTTAACGTTCCTTATGACAACACATTAGTTATGATTCTTGGTTTTGCATTGTGGTTTACATCACTTGCAATTGCTATTTTCTTTGTATTAGCTTACGCTAAGAAGGTTAAGGCTGATAAAGGTTCAACAATTCTTTCTCTACAAGAACAGGAAGATATGCGTGAACACTTCACAAAGGATGATGGCAACAAGTTAGAATTTACAGGCAAGCATAAGGCTGTATTAATCGTATTTGCAATTTCATTTGCAGTTATGATTGCGTCACTCATTTCTTATATTGATATCAACTTTGCTGGTGATGAAGAAGCTTACTTAGCAGTGCTTGGATGGACTTCATTCTTAACGGGTGAACCTTTAGGTCTATGGTACTTCTCTGAGTTAGCTGCTTGGTTTACATTCTCAAGTATTCTTATCGCTATCATGGCTAGAATGTCTGAAAGAGAATTCATCGATACATTCTTAGACGGTGCGAAGGATCTATTATCAGTAGCAATCGTTATCGCAGTTGCTCGTGGTATTACAGTCGTTATGAAGTCTACTCATATGGACTTCTGGATCTTGGACAAGGCAGCAGGTATGTTGATGGGTGTTCCAGGATTCGTATTCGCTCCTCTATCATATGTAATTTACTTAGTATTGAGTTTCTTAGTTCCTTCAACATCTGGACTTGCTGGATTCTCAATGCCAGTAATGGGTGGCTTAGCAAATACATTAGGCTTCAACGCTTCAATTATGATCAATATCTTCTGCGCTGGTTGCGGATTAATCAACCTCTTCACACCAACATCTGGTGTAGTAATGGGTGGTCTAGGTGCAGCTAAGGTTGAACTAAAGACATATATGAAGTGGGGTATGAAGTTATTTGTAGCGATTGCTATCGCAAATATCGTTGTTCTATCATTAGCAATGATGTTAGTCAAATAATTAAAACTCAAATATGTTTAGGATAGAGTTCCGGCTGTGTGAGAGCACGGTCGGAACTTTCCGCTTTTATACAAGTATGCTATGATATGTATAACAGAGGTACAAAAATTATGACAAAAACAGCAACTATTCAAGATAGCTGGACGTCGGAAACTAATCCCATCTCATTTTGCTCATTTGACTTTGAAGCGATTGAGAAACCAACCAAAGCTTTGATGCATCAAGCTGCCCGTTTTATGTACTTTAATAAAGGTGTCGGTAAGATCAAAGTGGATGGTGTGGAGTATGACATTAAACCACATACACTATGTGCAATTACACCATGGAAGATTACAGATATTATTGATGTAAGAGATACTTTGCATTTAAATCTTGTAATTTATGATTATCAGTTTATAAATACAATGCTAAAGGTAACACCGGGTTTAGAAGAAGAAAGTGTTGACTTACTTAATTTCCTTGCGGTAGAGCCAGTAGTGTATTTAAACGAGGAACAGACAAAGTATGTAGATGGAATCATGTCTCATTTGCAACAGGAACTTGGCGTTGATTCCGCATTAGTCAGGCAACCTACAAAACCATTATCCTTTCTTTATTCGCTCGTTAAAATCATTGAATTAATGGTGGCATATCGCCGGTACTTTAAAGCGAGTGAAGAAGTGGTAAATGAAGAAAATGCATCAGTAATGCAGAATTCGATATTGAGTTATATTTATTCCCACTCTTCAGAGCGTTTAACACTTGAAAAAGTAGCGAAAGTATTCTTTATATCAGAATCAACATTGTCAAAGAAGTTAACCGATTTAACAGGTACTACATTTACAAAATTATTGAATAATATTCGTATTGAAAAAACTTCAGACTATCTGATTTATACGGATATGACATTAGAAGAAATTGCCGTTCTCCTAGGTTTTGCAGATGCATCACATCTATCTAAACACTTCGTGGAGAAGGTAGGTATTACACCAAATAAATACCGTAAAATCTACAGCAAAGTAAAATCTGGATATAATCGTGCTGATAAGAACGTTGCCTTCGAAGTAACAAACTATCTCTACAAGCACTATGATACAGAAAAGTTACTTGCAAGTACGATGGCTGAGAAATACGGTGTGAGTGTTTCAGAATTAAATCGATCATTACTATATTATTCTGAGAAGAACTTTGAAACATTATTAAACTTTATTCGTATTAACAAAGCTAGTGAGTTATTAATATCTACAACATATTCTGTCTTAGATATTGCAGTAGCAGTAGGTTATAACAATATCAAGACATTCAATCTTAACTTTTACAAATTCAAAGCCATGACTCCAACAGAGTTCCGTACAGGAATCACACTACAAAAAGTAGACCGTTCTGAGAGTGGCTTTACTGGATAACTATAATTAGAAAGTTGGGTAAATAATGAAACCATTCTATGTGACAGGGCATATGAATCCTGATTGTGATGCAATTGTATCCGCAATCGCGTATGCTCATCTGAAACAACAGCTAGGGCAGGATGCTATCGCATGTGCTTTAGGCAAGGCAAAGAGTGAAACACAGTATTTATTACAGAAGTTTGGTTTTGAACATCCGAAACTAATCCATACAGCTAGATGCATGTTATCGGAAATAGAAAAGGATGATCCATTACTTGCAGGCCCAGATTTAACAATGAAAGAAGCATTAGACCTTATTTTATCTCGTAAAAATAAAGGTATTTTCATCGTTGATGAAAAAGAAAGACTTTTAGGTTTACTATCTGTTTCTGACTTAACAAAGCTTTGGGCAGAAAGTGGTAAATCATTAAAAGACTTAATCAGTACAGCTACATTAACCAATATTGCAAGAGTACTAAAAGGCAAGTATTATTGCGAATCAAAACATTATCACCCAAGTGGTATTGTGCAAATCATGCCTTCCATGTCTGATAAGCCAGAGGTATATAAGAATTCTATTGTAATTGTACGTAATAATCCTGATATTCAACGCTTTGTGATTGATGCAGGTGCAGCACTTGTGGTTGTATCTGGTGAAGACTGGATTGATGCAGTTACTTTATCTTATGCAAAAGAAAAGGGTGTACCTATGTTGCATACGGATTACTCTGTAATTGAATGTTCACGATTGATTTATCAAACACCATCTGTTAAATCAGTGATGACAACGGATGTCATGACATTCCAAGAAACAGAGTATGTTGACGAGGTAAGTGATCATATCGCTAAGACACGTTATCGTACATATCCAGTACTAGACAAAGAGGGTAGAGTTGTGGGTGCTATCTCCCGCTATCACTTGTTTCATTATGAAAAGAAAAAGTTTATTCTAGTCGATCATAATGAAGCAATGCAATCTGTACGTGATTTAGAATTTGGTGAGGTAGTTGAGATTATAGACCACCATCGTATGGGTGGTATTGAAACAGTGACACCTATCAATATTGTTGCACGCACGGTAGGAAGTACTGCTGCAATTATTACTGGTTTATATAAGTCATCTCATATTACATTACCAAAGAATCTAGCAGGTATTCTTCTTGGTGCTGCTATTAACGATACAATGTGCTTGCAGTCACCAACGACGACGCCATTCGATCATGAAATGGTGAAGTACTTGGAAGAAGTGTCTGGTACAAAATCAGTTGACTTATACCAAGAGATGCTAAATGCCTCTGATTCTGTTACAAATAAGACAGATGTGGAATTGCTCTATAATGACTTCAAAGAGTTTAGAATTAGTGGTACAAGAATTGCGATTGCACAAGTACAATGCAAGAAAGATGATTACTTTGCAATCAAAGATCACTTCCATGCATTCATGGAGGAGACAGCAGAAGCACAACATTATGATTTAGTATTAACACTATTTACTGATCCTATGGGATTAGGCTCTTACTTCCTGGCAGCAGGTAAGAAGTCTAGTATTGTTACAGAAGCTTTTGGTGATCTTCTCAACAAAGATCATTTTGGAAAGGGTATTGTATCTCGTAAGAAGCAAGTACTCCCTATTATTATCGATACTTTAAAGTGATATATTAGTACCATAGAGGTGATATACATGAAGAAATTTATTGTTGATGAAGGATTTTGGGAGATTTTCCCAGAAGCGAGTATTGCGGTATTAGCTGTAAAAAATGTTCAGGAGTCCATTCATTTAGATGATGAAAAGGCAGCTGAAATCAAAGCGTTATTAGATAGTGCAAATGAAGGTGCTAAGAAGTACTTAACTAGTGATATTATTTCTGAAAATGCAGTGGTAAAGACATGGCGTGAGGCATATTCTAAATTCCCTACAAAGAAGGGTGCTCGTTGTTCTATCGAAGCGTTATTGAAGCGTGTACTGCATGGAACTCCAGTTGGCTCTATCGCTCCAACAGTAGATATTACAAATGCAATTTCATTGAAGTATGCATTCCCAATTGGGGCAGAGAATATGGAAGCCTTCAAGGGTGACTTACACTTAGGAATTATGAAAGGTGGAGAGGACTTCTGGCCAATTGGTTCAGATAAACCAGAGCCACCACTTGCTGGAGAAATCGCATACTATGATGAGGAAGGTGTTATCTGCCGTTGCTGGAACTGGCGTGATGGAAAGCGTACAGAAGTTACAGATGATACTACTGTTGAGTTTATCGCAATGGAATGCGTAGAACCAAACCGTGTAGGAGAGTTACAAGAAGCAGTTGATGAACTTGCAAATCTTTTAACACAGTATGTTGGTGCAGAAGTTATCAATAAACAGATTATCAATATTCATACAAAGGAAACAATGATTCAAGAATAAATATACGATGCGACTCATTCTATTGAGTCGCATTTTTATGAATATAAGAAAAGAGATGATAAGAATTTATCATCTCTAATAAGAAATAGATGATAAGAATTTATCATCTCTAATAAGAAATAGATTTAAGCGATTGTTATTTAGACATAGCTTCAGACCAGATTTCATTTAACTTGTCAATCTGTTCTTCTGTTACGGAGTAAACTACAACATCTTCACCTAACTTTTGAACTCTCATGTAGCCATTGTAGTAAAGAGTAACGTTGTATGTACCTTCCTTGTCAGCTACTTCAACACCGAATGCTGTGTCCTTTTGGTTGAATGAAACCTTGTCTTTAACAACTTTTGTTGAAAGTGTCTTTAATTCATCGGCGATTGCTTTAACAAGATCCTTCTGGTCTGTAATTGTTTCGCGCTGAATTCCAGAAGCTGGATCAACATAGATAACAGAAACCTTTGTTGGGTCCTTTGTTAACTTTTCGGAAATGCTCTTAGTAGATAATGCGCTTGCACCACAGCCAGCTAAGAATAATAAACCAGCTAATACGATTGTGCCTAATGTCTTTTTCATTTTAATCCCTCCAAATATACTGATAAGAAACATACATATGAATATAACATATATTCTATAAAAAAAGATATGTTTTTATCATGCTACTCAATGATAATATAAAGAAAATAAAACTAACAGAAGAATTATCTTCAAAAGATTATAAAATTGTTAAAATATGATAATGAAATGTAAAATTTACACAATATTTTACAGTAAATGAAAACAGTTTACATATAAGAGGTTAGGCATATACTTTGTGTTATTTTGCGAAAAGGTATAAAGTTTAATTGTATAAAATATAAAAGGAGTCAAATTATGATTGATGTAATTATTATAGGTGCAGGTACAGCTGGCTTATCAGCAGCCATTTATGTACAAAGAGCAGGGAAGAAAGCTTTAGTCTTGGAGGAGTCTACATATGGTGGACAAATCATTAATACTGCAGATATTGAGAACTATCCAGGTATTAAACATATTTCTGGTTTTGATTTTGCAACAGATTTATATAACCAAGCAAAAGACTTAGGTACAACTTTTGCTTTTGAAGGTGTAGTAAAGATTGAAAATCGTGATGATGAAAAAGTTGTCTATACTGCTAAGAATGAATATCATGCAAAGGCTATTATTATTGCGACTGGCATGAAGCGTAGAGAACTTGGAATTGACCGTGAAAAGGAACTGACGGGAAAGGGTGTATCTTATTGTGCAACTTGTGATGGAATGTTCTTTAGAGGAAAAGATGTAGCTGTAAATGGCGGTGGTAATGTTGCAGTTGAAGATGCAGAATACTTAACACGTTTCTGCAATCGTGTATATATCATCCATCGTCGTGATGAGTTCCGTGCTGATGAAGCTGAGGTTGTAAAACTTAACGGTAAAGAAAACCTTGTGAAGATAATGAATAGTACAGTTACAAAATTAAATGGCGAGGAACGATTACAATCAATTGAGGTTACAGATAAAAACACGGGTGAAACAAAGACATTAAATGTTGATGCGTTATTTGTCGCAATTGGACAAATTCCTATGAATCAGATTTTCTCTGAAATTGTTGAATTGGATGAATATGGATTTATTAAGGCTGATGAAGAATGTCGTACATCTGTTAAGGGTATTTACGCTGCAGGAGATTGCCGTGTAAAGAGTGTTCGTCAGTTAACGACGGCTGCCAGTGATGGTGCTATCGCTGGTTTGAATGCATGTAATAATATATAAAGAATATTACAAGATATATTCCTCTGTTAGTATTGATAAGTGGTATAATAGTACTAACAAGAGGTAGGTATAATGAATCAGATAAAATGTATATTTTTTGATTTAGGCTGGACCCTTCTAGAACCATGCAGCGGTGATTGGAATTTGAATCATAAATTCTATGAACTATTCTCACGAGAGAAAATTTCTAAACTCGACCAAAACGTATGGCAACATGCATACAACACAGCGTATTTACCATTTATTGAAAATCCAAAAATGACAAGTGAACAGGAACAGATTGAAAGATTTACTCGTTTCTATCTAACACTATTTGATCAAGCAAAGTTAGGTGGTACATTCCAACATGCAGTAACTTTGGCAGTTGATGCAGTAGAAAATCTTGCAACAATGAATTTGATACCAAGTTCCTTGGAAACACTGAAAACATTAAAGGATGAAGGTTATCGTATTGGAATTATTTCTGATACATGGCCATATATTGAAAGACGTATCCATGCATTCAAACTGAATGAATATATCGATCAGTATACGTATAGTTATGAATTAGGAGTTTTAAAGCCAGACTTATTGATGTATCGCGATGCTTTAGAAAAATCTGGACTTAAACCTGAAGAATGTATTTTCGTCGATGATCAGATTAAAAATCTTGAAGTTGCGAAATCTTTAGGTATTCATCCAGTACAGATTATTTATCATGAAGGTATTGAAATAGGAGAGTATCCAATAATTCAAAAACCAAGTGATATTTTAGATTTGCTGAAGCAGTATCAATAGGCATATTCGAGGTTTTGAAAATCATTATGTATTATCATTGATGTATAGAATTGGAGATATTGAAAATGTTAAATGTAGGAGTAAAAGCACCAGAGTTTAAATTACCAGATCAAAATGGCGTAGAACATACACTTTCTGAGTATAAAGGTAAGAAGGTAATCCTCTATTTTTATCCAAAGGATAATACATCCGGTTGCACAGCAGAAGCATGTAACTTCCGAGACCGTCTTCCTCAGATTCAAGAAAAGGGAGCAGTTGTATTAGGTATTTCTAAGGATAGTGTAAAGTCACACAAGAAGTTTGAAAGTAACTATAACTTACCATTTACGTTATTATCTGACGAAAGTACAGAGACCATTCAAGCATATGATGTTTGGGTAGAGAAGTCTATGTATGGCCGCAAGTATATGGGAATTGAGCGTTCTACATACTTAATTGATGAAAAGGGTATTATCATCAAAACTTTCCAAAAAGTAAAAGCTACAAGCCATGTAGAAGATGTGGTTAAAGAATTGTAGAAATATAAACTGCCAATTGGCAGTTTTTTTAAATATTTCATTAGCAAAAAAATTAGAACTAAGATACTATATAATTGGGTATTTGATAATAAATACACATGGAGGGAAAAATGAAAAATTACGTGAAGTTAGGACTCAGTTCTTTGATGGCTATTTCACTTGTTGCATGCTCACCAGGCAACAAAGAAGATAGTGCAAAGAAACAAGAAAACGTAAAAGTAACGTATAAGGAGGGTACATATACTGGTACAGGTACTGGTTATAATGGACCAATCAACTTAACAGTTACATTTACAAAGGATGGTATTTCCGAGATTGATTATAGTGACAACAAGGAAACAAATCACATCGGAACACCAGCATTTGACTTATTAGTAGCAGATGCTAAGGAAGCAAATGGTGCAGGTATCGATGTTATTTCTGGTGCAACATTTACTTCTGTTGGTTTCAAGAATGCGTTAATTGATGCTGCAAAGCAAGCAGAAGCGAGTGATTTAGATGGCTTTAAGAAGAATACTGTAGTTCATACTGCAGGTGAAGCAATTGAAAAGACAGCTGACGTTGTTGTAGTAGGTGCTGGTGGTGCTGGTATGGCTACAGCAGTACAGTCTGCACAGAATGGTAACTCAGTAGTTGTATTAGAAGTTAACTCTGAGATTGGTGGTAATACAGTAGCTTCTGGTGGACAGTTCCAGTCTGCACAGTCTTACTTAGTTTGGGATCCGGCTGATCCAGATGCAACAACAGGTGTTTACAAGGGTGTTACATACAATAAAGTACATAACGCTACTGGTAACATCAAAGTATTAAAGGAAATCCTTAACTGGAATGAAAACGAATTTGATAGCAAGTACTTTGATAGTACACCATTTGTAGCAGGTGATATCGAAACATTATCCCATGCAGGTGTACATGCAGAATACTTAGGAACATTAAAGGCACTTAAGAGTGAAATTCAGGCTTACTTAAACTGGGCACAACCACAGTTAGATGCAGGTAAGGCTGAAGGTGAAATTACATTATTCTCAACTCCAAATCTACACATCTTCCAGACATATTATGGTGGATTAAGACAAAATGCTGAAAAGACATCATGGATTTATGGTTCATATGATCTTGTTAAGCAGTTTGTTGAGGGTGGACAAGACCTTAAGGGTTGGTTAGAAGATCAGGGTGCTATCTTTGATAACTCAATTCAACCAATCATCGTAGGTGCTTTATGGAATCGTGAAAATGACTTCAAGGGAAGCGACCTTGATGGTGATGGAACACCAGATCCAGATGGAAAGAATGTAAAGGGTAAGACAGTTTACAATACATACTTTGCAACAACAAGAAAGACATTGCTTGAAACAGTTGCTAACCATGCAGACAACGAAATCATGTTACGTACTAAGGTAACAGAACTTATCACAGATAAGGATGGAAAAGTTGTTGGTGTTAAGGGTGTTCAATATGATGGAACTCCAGTAACAGTTCATGCTAAGAAGGGTGTAGTACTTGCAACTGGTGGATACGCTGCAGATATCAAGCGCGTTATGGAAACAAACGACTACTGGGCTGATGGCGATATTACAAAACATACAGGTACAACAAACCGTTCTTCATTAGTAGGTTCTGGTATTGATATGGCAGAAGCAGTAGGTGCTGCTACAACTGGTATGGGCTTTGCTCAGATGATGCCTATTTCATGGGTAGATAATGGTAACCTTGCATTCGGTGGTGGACACTATGCAATCTATATCAACCCTACAACTGGTAAGCGTTTCGTTAACGAAACAGGTGAACGTGACGTATTATCACTTGCTGAATTTGAAAACGGTGTAAGCTTCAATGGTACAAATGGAACAATTATGGATATTGCAAACTCCAACCAATTAGTTCCTGGTCCATATCCTTATGGAACACCAAAGGATGAAGATCTAACACTTTGGGAAAGTGATGTTAAGAACAGACAGTACACAAGAACTGTTGACCAGTTAGGTGAGTTATTCAAGGAATTAGGCTTTGAATGCACACAAGAAGAAGTTATCAAGACAATCAAGGAATACGATATGGCATTGATGACAGGTACAGAAAACACATTAAACCCAACAAAGACAGGTTGGACAGCATTAATTGGTTCAGCTGAAAAGGATGAAAACGGTAAGTACATCGTTGATACTTATAAGCTTGATGGCGTTAAGTTAAAGATTAGAATACTAGCTCCATCTACACACCATACAATGGGTGGTGTAACAGTTGATGCACAGCGTCACGTATTAGATAAAGATGGTAAGATTATCAAGGGTCTATACGCTGCCGGTGAAGTAACTGGCGGTATCCATGGTGGTAACCGTTTAGGTGGTAATGCGATTGTTGAAATCTTCGTTTCTGGTCGTACAGCTGCTGATGCTATCGTTGCTGACAACAAGTAAAACATACTTAGAAAGAGGTGTAAATTACCTCTTTCTTTTTTATCCATCTATTCATGGTATAATCGCTTAGAAGGAGTATGATTATGCGCAAAATATTTACATTTCTATCAGTATTATTTATAGCAGCTACTGTGTATATCGCATATGGGACTTTTCAATCTGCACAAAAATTTGAACAGGATTCTATTCAACGTGCTCATAGGGCTAATGAATTATCACAGCAGATAGCAGATGCACAAGCTTTACAACAAGAAACATCTTCAGAGGAATATTCTAAATTAGAGACAATGTTCAATGCTGGAAATGGGATAGCACAGGCACAAACACAGGCATTACAGGATCAATCTAACATAGTGAGTTCAGAATTGCAGACGCTAATGCAGACATATGTTACTGCAAGTGATAATGGGAATTTCTTATCTGTATGGTATCCAGTAGATGGCTTGTATACATGGTCCTTTGCACCAACGTTTATATTCTCCGGTAATAGCCAAAAAGTAATCTGGACTTTAAGTGATGGAACAAACATGCTTGCATGGGTGAATGGATATTATGATGCTAGTACAAATCGTTTCTCAAATCTTGTACTAAATTATAGCCAATACGGAGATTCAAGCGGAAGAGAGTTAAAAGGCAGTTCTGTGGAGGCTTGGTACTAATATGAAGAAACTAGTCAGTTTTGTGATTTGTTTATTGTGTGCACTTATCATGGTAGCTACTTTCCTGCTGAGTTGGGAGTGGGGTAATCGTAAAAATTCCCAATGGCTATCTCAAATACGTGAGATTGAAGAGCTAGAGAATCAATTGGCAGAGATACCTACGGGATTTGTAAATGGTTTTGGGGAAAGTGATACGATTTATACTTCCTCAAAGCGTGTATCTGCAGATACTACATTGATGGATCAATTGTGGACGTCAGCGTTTGTTTGGAATTCACCAGAAGAATATGCAAACCAAAGAGCAAGTATCATCTCTACATACAACTTAAATACAGATACACAGTTTTTCCGTGAAGGAATGAAAGATCCAGCCACAATTACCGATGGATCAAATCCTACATTTGAAGGTTTGTCAGATATGAAGTACTTGAAGCAGGATGTACAACTTGTATCAATTAAGGAAGATGTTTATCGCTACTTTGTGCGTATTAGTTATTACACAGCAAATCATCGCTCAGAAACACCATATCGTTTCTGTTATATCCTATGTGATATTGACGCAAATCAACAAATTACCAACTTAGAATACTATTCCTCTAAAGGTTGGGAATAAGCTAATTCAATCTATCCTTTTAAAGGATAGATTTTTTGATTGAGATAAATACTAATTTTTTTAAATAAAAATGAAATGAAAGAATTTTACATTTTTAAAAACTTCGCATCCAG
>CALHUY010000068.1 GCA_938039295.1 uncultured Solobacterium sp. | reverse complement strand
GCAACCTGGTCAATCTGTGCATATGTATTAGCACCAGATGCCATTAGCTTATCAACCTTTGCCTGGAAGATTTCGCTCTCGCTCATTCCTGTTGTATCAAGCGCACTTCCGTCTGCATTTGTTAGAGCAACTGCATCAAAGTTAGCTTTTGTTATTCTGAAGAGACCAACAGTAACTGATGTAACGTGGTTTGTATTGCTGTTTTCCCACTTCTTTTCTACTGTAAGCTCAACCTTATCGTAAGCAACTGGATCTGTACCAAATGCTACTGCACCATTTGATCCAATTCCACCACCACGAGGTGCTGTATTACCTGTAACGATAACCTTAGCTACATTTCTTGCTGCAGCCTTACCCTCATCAGAAACAATCGCCTTAAGAGCTATCTTCTCTGTTATTCCATCAAGAGTTCCTCTGTCAACAACTGGGCTAACAGTGTTTGGATATCTTGGGCTTCCGTCTGAGTTACCTAGGTATGCTTCGTCTATTTTACCGTCTTCATACCAGTGTACAAGCCAATTATCAAGACCATTGTTAGAAAGAATCAAAGTCTGTGTTGCTGGATCTTGCTTATTGATAGAAGCTACATCATCACCAGCTGCTGATGTGTCATTATTATCAGCACCTGTACCAGCTACGTTATCAAAGAAAGATGCACCGTTTGTAACAGCTGTTGTAGCACTTCCTGTAGGACATAACCACATACCACCACCGAGTTTAGTAGCTGTATTTCCTGTAACAAGTGTCTTACCCATATGTAATACATATGGAACAGATGCTACATAAATTCCACCACCTTGTTTACCTGCAGTGTTGTTTGTAAACTCACCACCATTTACATAAACTTCCTTGGAAGCTACATATAGACCGCCACCAACTCCATTTTCAGCGTTAGGATCTGTAATTTGAGATGTTACTGCAGTCATAGTAGCCTCATTAGCTGTAATTAGACCACCATTGATTGTTACGGCAGCTGGGAAGAATCCTCTCCAACGAGCTTCGCCAAATCTTTGACCGTCAGGTGAAGTTAAGTAGTCGACTACACCAATACCACCACCAAATGGAGCCTTATTACCGCTGATTGTTCCACCATCCATTGTTAATATTCCAGTACCATTCACCGCAATACCACCACCTAAAACGGCTGCTGTATTGTTAGAAATAGTACCACCTTTGAGGTTGAGAATACCTTTTGAATAGTAGTGTGCTGGATTGCTGAAGTTATTCTGCATTGTGTAGTTTGTACTATATGTTCCTACAAGAATACCACCATACTCTGCACTATTTCCTGTAATCGTACCACCAGTCATCTCCATCGTAGAAGTACCTTTAATACCTTCAACACCAACAGCTGCATTTAGACCATTGCTTCCGGAATGTTCTAGTGTATTGTTTGAGATATCTCCTCCATTCATGAAGAAGGAAGCACCCTCTGTAATCTTAACGACATTTGTAAACTGGTTACTCATGTAGTTATCATGAATTGAGCCACCGTTCATTGTAAGTACTGCATTAGGACCCTTTGTCGTTACGATACCTACCATTGGGCTGTTTGATCTTACATTCTTGATTTCACCACCATTAAATATTAATTTACCCTGGTTGTTAATGACAGCACTCTTATAGTTTGTATCCTTTGCATCACCATCAAGAATAATGTCTTCCCAAGTAAGACTTGCACCTTCTTTGATGTCAAATGCAATTGCAGAACTAGTTCTTGTAAGAGTAACACCACCTTTTAAAGTGATATTCTTTCCTGCAGGTACTGTGACTGTTGTAGTTAACTGCATATCTGCAGTTAATACGATTTCTGTATCTTCAGTCGCATCATTAATTGCTTGTTGAAGTTCAGCAACCGTACTTGCATTCACTGTCGCTGCATGTGCATCCAATTTAAAAATTGGAAGCATAGTTAGCGAAATTATAAATGCTAGTAAAATTGAAAATAACGATTTCTTTCTAAACATTTTTAAAACCGACCTTTCCCCTTAAATATCTATGAAATGTTCAAGCTATACTGCAAAATAAATATATGAAATCAATCATTTCATTATATACAAATACAAAAATAGCTTTTTCATTCCTATTCCCTAACATCATATACTATCTAGAAAGGATTAACAATTTCTTAAGATAACTTTTTTAAGAATTTATTAACCAATCTAATAATTTTGTATATTTTATCAACAAATTAGAAAGAGTACTCACATAAATTGAGTACTCTTTAAGCATTTTATCCTTTACTTCGTAGCGTGTTCTCTTCTTCTAATGAAGGCAAGAATCAACAACAATGTTCCAAAGAATGTCATTGAAGCTGCGTGTCCAAATAGATTTGTCGCATCACTTGTCTGTGGTGTTTTCTGAGCTGATGCGGAACTTCCACTTGTACTTGGATTACTTGGCTGTGGAGTTGGAGGTGTAGTTGGCTTAGAGTTAGAATCCTTTGGATCTGTACCCTTTGCTACTTCCTCTGTATCTGGATATCCATCGTTATCATCATCTGTATCTGTAACGTCTGGAGTACCGTCGCCATCTGTGTCTCTTTGTACTGTAATTTCAATAGTCTTTGTAACTGTTGTTCCATCTGGATTTTGCACAACAACTGGTATCTCATATACACGAGTTTCTTCCGTTGGATTCCAATCTGTTACATCTGGAGTTCCACTAATTGTATTTGTAGTTGGATCGTATGTTACACCATTTGGTAACTTCGTTGTATCTACAGTTATAACAGAAGCTGGGTCACCAGGAGTAATCACAATATTCGTAATTGGATTATCATCAATCACTGTCTGTGTTGGATTAGAAAT
>CALHUY010000067.1 GCA_938039295.1 uncultured Solobacterium sp. | reverse complement strand
TCTTCACTTCAGAAACAATCCAAGCGATGAAAGTTGGATGACAAAATAAACCTAGATATATTTAACTATATCTTTTATAATGACATTAAAAAAATTACTTGCTCTTATAAATTTATACATGATAACAAAAGATGATATTAAACTGAATAAATATTTTGTTTAAATGCAATATAGATAATTGTATATGGTTTACTGTTGGCAAATAATATAGAAAAGGTGGTTTTATGAATACTGTTAAATCCGATGAAAGTGCTGAGACCAAAGCACTTAAAGATTTTTTGCTTGATATAAATTGCTTAGATCCATTATATGAATGGACAAACAAATTTAATTTGTTTGATATTTTGAAAATTACTCGTACAGAAATACGACATAGTAATATGCTTTCATGGTTACTTGATCCAAATGAAACTCATGGGTTAGGAGATAATGTATTAAAAGGTTTTGTTCAGCATACTTCACAATCACTTTTTAAGGAAAATGATTTGTTCGAGATACTATTAATGGATTTCTATAATTTTACTATACAAAGGGAATGGCATAATATAGATATTGTTGCAGTATCTAATGAAAAGCATTTTGTTTTATGTATAGAAAATAAAATAGATTCAAATGAACATGATAATCAACTTGAAAGATATAGAAAAATAATTATGGATACATATCCTGAATATACGCAAATTTTTTTATATCTTTCTCCGCAAGGTATTGATGCAAGCGATTCAGAAAATTGGGTCTCAATCTCATATAATGATGTACTTGAAATCATAGAAAATACAAAGAAGAAAGTAAAGTTATTACCTGAAGTAGCTTTATTAATTGATAACTATACTGATATTATTAGGAGGCATATTGTGGAAGATAAAAAATTAATTGAAATTTGTACTAATATATATGTATAACATCAAAAGGCATTAGACTTAATATTTGAAATTAAGTCGGATAGGGCTGCCGAACTAGCTAAAATTTTTAAAAAGTGGGCTGATGATAAAACAAATGAAAAGAAAATTGAAGTTGATCCAGATAAATGTACTAAATCTTATATTAGATTTAAAACGCCATATTTGTCTTCAATTATTCCTGATTCTACTGAACCAAATAGTGGATGGAATACAAAAAACCATTATTTTTATGAGATAAATGTTGATGGAAAGCAATTTTATATTCAATTGGTTTTTAGTTCAAAAGATTTTACGGACCTTCAGAGTAAAGTTTGCTCTGCTATTAATGAATGGTCTCCAAAAAATAATTCCAAGAAATTTGGATTATGGAAAATTTGTTTTACAACTAAGAAGAGCAATGTTGATGATGATTTATCGGAAGATTTAATTTTTGAAAATTTAAATAATAAATTAAAAGAAATTGATGATTTTGAAAAAAAGATTGATTCAATAATAATGGAGAAATATGGTAGTATCGATAAAATGCACTGTGAACTATCAATCTCTAAATAAGATTATCATAAGTTGTATAATTTTAAATTGAGGCGATGAAAGTTGGATGACAAAATAAACCTAGATATATTTAGCTGATTCTTTTATAATGACATACATGGACAGACGTAAATTAGTGACATTAACAAATCTATGTATGATTTCTAGAGGTGATGAAATACTTGTCATCGATAGACAAAAGAAAGATTGGCCAGGTATTACATTTCCAGGAGGTCATGTAGAAGATAATGAGTCGATAGTGGATTCTGTCATTCGCGAAGTCAAAGAAGAAACAGGTTTAGATATTGTAAATCCTAAGCTTTGTGGAGTAAAGGATTGGGTAAATTCTGATGGAAGTCGCTATATTGTATTCCTGTATACATGTAATGCTTTTACTGGTGAAATAATCTCTTCTAGTGAAGGAATTGTATCTTGGGTAAAGCGTGAAGACTTCTTAAAGTTGAAGCTCTCTGTCGATATGGATGTTTTGATTCGTGTATTTGAAGATCCTGAACTTACAGAGTTCTATTATCAAAAAGATAATGAAGAATGGAATATACACTTAAAGTGAAATTCCATTTTTTCTTTTTAGATTAGAAAGTGTTACTATATAGTTGTAAATAGTACTCGACAGGAGGTGAATGATAATGTATATGGGGACAATGCAGCCAGTATTGATTCTGATGGTATTTATGGTTGTAGGAATTTTTGCTGTTTCGTTAATCTTTCAAAGATACCACTCTGCAGGAGAAGGAACGGATATTCGTAATTATAAGGAATATGGTGAACCAGCTAAATCACTCTATACAAGTAGATACCTATTTAGTTTTCATAAAGATATCGATGTGACTGATGAAAATGATAATGTGGTGTATCATTCATTTTCCAAACTATTCTCTTTTACAAATGAAACGACAATTACTGATATCGAGGATAGGGTAGTCGCAAGGATAGAAAAGAAACTATTCTCTCTTCACTCTATTCACTATATTGATGTGGTTGATGGAAAATCATTCGAACTTTCAAAAGAGTTGTTCCGTATCTTGGATATGAAATTTACAATTGATGAACTTGGTTGGACCTTACAGGGAGATTTCGCAAATCTGAACTTTGTACTATATAACAACCAGGAACGTGTGATTGCAGTTGTAGGACAAAAACTATTCTCCATGCGTGATAAATATTGCATTGATTTATATGATGTAAATGAGGAGGCGACAGTTGTTGCCATCGTTATTACATTAGAAAATATGCTGATGGCTAGAAGACATTCTAGTAGCTCTTCAACCACACATTCTAGCAATGTATAAGTAATGAAAATACGTGTATAAAGAATCTATACACGTATTTTTTCGGTATTTTTAAAATGTAATTTTGCGACTTCGCCAAGACGTTCAAACCCATATCGATCCACAAATTCTTGGGCAAGGATATCTACTTTATCTCCAGATCCCTTAGGAAAAGTTATATCGTATTTTTGTTCCATTTCTTCCCAAGTCTTTAAAAAACCATAGCGTGAGATGATAGAACCGACAGCGACGGATAAATACTTATCTTCAGCTTTTGTTTCAAAATGGATCCCACGTATGATTTGCGGTTCATTTTTGATATAACGATAGTACAATGATTCTGGTGTAAACTGATCAATAATCTTAAAACTTGGAAGATTTATCTTCTTTGCAAGATTGATATAGGCTTGGTTATGTAATTTAGCCTTAATTGCGTTGAGATTATTTTCTTCATGAACTTGATTGTATTTTTGTGGAGTTACTATCAATAGACTATGTGGAATTTTTTCCATCAGTTGTGGACCAATCTTTAGCATATCTGCATCGGTTAATTTCTTAGAGTCCCGTACACCTAGTTTTACTAAGAAATCAATATCATCCTTTGTAACATAACTAGCACATACGCATACTGGTCCAAAGTAATCACCTGTACCGACTTCATCACTGCCAGCTTGTGGATATTGGCTTATTGAAGTAGTGGTTGTAGGTGCTACTGGCTCATTCCTGAAGGCTGCAGCGTAAATATTTGCGTCTTTTCCTTGGAATACAGTCTTACCTGATGTGTAACAAGTAATAACACAATTTTCTGGTTTTAATTGCCATTTTGCATATTGTGGAGGGGTGGATGAAAATTCGTTAAAAGTAGCGAATAATTGTTCCTCTTGATTTGATGTTAGTTTTAAAGTTATTGTACTATTCATGTAGTATATTTTATCATGCAGTTGGCAGTTTGAAACGTTTTGTTTTATCATCTTTATATAGGAGGTTTTATTTATGTTTACATTACAGGAAAATTGGGCAATATATTTCAGTGCCTTTGTCGTTATATTCTTTATTCTAAAAGCGGCACAGGGTTATAATACAGGGATTCTACGTAGATTAATTGGCCTTGTTGGTTCTGTTATTTCGTATTGGATTGCATGGATATTATGCGGTGTATTTGCGAAATACATCAATATTGTATCTGTTAAGTCATTAGGTATATCTGGAACACCTTTTGAAGCGATTGCCAAAACATATGTAAACCAGATTGCATGGTTTATATTATTATTCTTATTACTACGTATGTTGTTCTTTGTAGTTGATCGAATTGCAAAGGGTGTACATAAAGTTCCAGGTTTACATGCAGTCAGTGCACTATTAGGTGCTGCATTTGGAGTACTAGAAGCATTTGTGTGGATGGTTGTGATAACAGTGTTATTACATACACCTCTATTTAAAAATGGAAGTTATATTGTAGAGAATTCTTTAATCAAACAAGTTAATCAAGTGACGGAATTGGTCGCTAAAGATTACTTGGGTCCACTATTTAGTAGTGAAGGTTTCTCAAAGATAGGAGAAGATACAAAGTCATTAACAGACTTACAGAGAAATGCAGTTGAAAACTGGTTAAAAGAGAATGGTTTTGTGGAAGAAAGTAAACAAATTAAATAGGAGTTTATATGAGTGTAATTGGTAGTCTAGAATTAAATGTGATATTAGAACAGGTGAAAAAGCAATGTTCTTTTTCACTTGGCATTGAATATGTAGATACCATTAAACCGTCTTTTGATCCTCTTGTGATTCGACGTGAACATGCATACATGAAAGAAGCTCTAGCAATGTGTATTCATGAAGATCGTCTACCAATGTCACAAATTAAAGATTTAAGAGAAATTCTTTTGAATGCAAAAAAGGGAAGAACTTTAACAGCACAAGAGTTGATTGATGAAATGTTCTTAATTCAAGGCATTCAAGGAATGTTGCATTACTTTAAATCTATGAATGCATTAGAACATGATTATCTCAGTGATTTATATGATACTCTAATTGTTCACGAGAAAATTGCGAAAGAGATTGGTAATTGTTTAAATCAATATGGTGAAGTAATGGACAAAGCTTCACCAGAGTTAAAATCGATTCGTACAAGTTTATCACGCATCGATGGGGAAATCGCAACTGCAGCAAATCGCTTTGTGGCAAGTCATTCTGATAGTGTGGTTGACTCCATTGTAACGATGCGTAATGGCCGTGCTGTTATCTTAGTAAAAGCATCCGATAAAAATATGTATGGTGGTTTACTGCATGGTGATAGTGCTTCAAAACAAGCCTCCTATATTGAACCGGCATCATTGGTTGGTTTAAATAATCGTAAGATGGAACTTGTTGAGAAAGAAAAAGAAGAGATTCATCGTATTCTAACAATGTTATCTAGAAGCGTATCTGCGATTGCGGATGAAGAAATCTCAAACATTGAAACTTGTGGTATTTTAGATGCAATCTTTGCGAAAGCACAATGGGGCAAGCTTCATGATGGTGTTGCGGCTGAACTAACAGAACAAAAGGAAATCGAAATTATTCGTGCAAAACATCCTCTAATTGATCCTAAGAAGGTCGTTGCGAATAACTATCATTTGCGTGATCCAAAACGTATCCTTCTAATTACAGGTCCTAACACTGGTGGTAAAACGGTGTCGATGAAAGTCATTGGTCTATTTGTATTAATGACGTATGTCGGTATTCCTGTTACTGCAGAGAGTGCTGTGATTCCTTTCTTTGATAATGTGTTTGTGGATATTGGTGATGATCAATCGGTTGTAGAATCCCTATCTAGTTTTAGTGCTCATATCAAAAAACAAGCAGAAATCATCCGTAGTGCAACTGAAAATAGTTTAGTGCTAATGGATGAAGTTGGCTCTGGCACAGATCCAAAAGAGGGAGAAAGTTTAGCGATTTCCATCTTGAATTATTTACGTGATGTAAAGGCTACCTGTGTCGCTACAACACACTATGGTCGACTAAAAGCTTATGGGAAACGACATGACGACATCATGGTTGCGAGTGTACAATTTGACCAAGAAAAATTAGAACCTACTTACCGCTTTATTGAAGGCTTAACAGGACAATCAAATGCCTTTGAGATAGCGGAAAGATATGGTCTACCAAAATCGATTATTAAATATGCATCTTTCTTAAAAGAACAAGCCAAATCACAAGAAGATATTTTAATTGAACGTTTAGAAACACAGTTAAATGAAACAACATTAAAGAATGATGAACTTAGTAAAAAGATTGCGGAAGTAAAAGCGTTACAAGAATCTCTTGTCAAAGAACGTAACCAACTTTTAAAAGAAAAAGATGAATGGCATAAGAATGCGCAAGCAGAAGCCAATCAATATATTGAAGAAGCACAACATAAGGCAGATGAGATTCTTGCACAAATGCGTAGTGAGCAAGCGAAGTATCACGAAGTGCTCAATGTACGTAATCAGCTAAAGAAGATTCAACCACTCGAAGAAGTGGATGATACAAATTATGATGATATTACATATCATGTTGGAGATGCAGTGGAATTACGTTCTTCCAATCAGGTATGCGAAGTAATTAAGATTGGAAGAAAGGAAATTACTGTGAGTTTAAATGGAAGAACGATTCATGTAAAGAAGAATCAGATTCGACCAAGTTCACATGTGATTCCTAAGACAAAAACGAATACATCTGTACATATTCGCTCTCACAACATCTATGCAAGCATGTCTTTAGAATGCAATCTAATTGGTATGCGTGTTGATGAAGGTATTGAAAAGATGAAAGACTATATGGACCAAGCAAAGATTCATGGTCTTAAGTCTTTCCGTATCATTCATGGAGATGGTACAGGTAAGTTGCGAAAAGCTGTTCATGAGCGATTACGTAATGATAAATCTGTCAAAGAATTTAGACTGGGAATGCCACAAGAAGGTGGAACTGGTGCAACTGTGGTAACATTAAACTAAAGGAAAACAATGGATAAAGAATATATCAAAGCGAAATTAAAGAACTTACCAAATGAACCTGGTAGTTATCAGATGAAGGATAAAAATGGAGAAATCATCTACGTTGGTAAGGCAAAAAATCTACACAATCGTGTGAATCAATATTTTGTTGGTGCGCACGATTTTAAGACGACTAAAATGGTAAGTCATATTGAAGACTTTGATTTTATCGTTACAAGAAGTGAAAAAGAAGCTTTGGTGTTAGAAATTAACTTAATTAAGAAATATCGTCCAAAGTATAATATTCAGTTTATTGATGATTCATCATACCCATACATCAAACTAACAAAAGAAAAGTATCCACGTTTACTCATAGCACGTGATGCGAAGAAAGATAAGAAGGCAAAGTACTTTGGACCGTTTCCTGATGCGACTGCAGCAAGAACAACTTTAAAACTATTGCAGTCACTCTATCCATTTAGAAGATGCACACACTTGGAACCAAAGGTATGCCTGTATTATCACATGCATCAATGTATTGGACCTTGCGAGTTTGATATTGATCCCAAAGTCTACGATGAAATGAGTGATAAAGTTGTTCGTTTCATGAATGGTGATACAAAGGATGTTGAATCACAACTACAGACAAAGATGTTAGAAGCTAGCCAAGCGCTTGAATTTGAAAAAGCACAAGAATATAAAGAGATGCTAGAGTCGATTCGTCATGTGGTAAATGACAAGCAAAATATTGAAAAAGATAATCGTGGTTCACGTGATGTCTTTGCTTGGTATACGAAAAAGGGATATCTTGCGATTACAGGTTTCTTAGTACGTGAAGGAACAATCCTAAATAAAGAATTCCGTTTAAGACCTCTATATGGCGATGCGGAAGAGGAATTTACTTCGTTTTTAGTACAGTATTATCAAGATCATCCATCTGCTCGTGAACTCGTATTGCCGATGGAGTTAGATGTTACAGCATTGCAAGAAGTGCTAGACATGCCTATCTTTCAACCACAAAAGGGTTATAAAGTAAAACTCTTAGATATGTGTGTTGAAAATGCTAAAAAACAATTAGACCTTAAGTTCAACGCGGTAGCAAGACAAGATACACTAACAGAACAGGCTGTAGCACAGCTTTGTGATATTGCAAAACATCCAATGAATCGTGTTGAGTTATTTGATAACTCTCACATAAGTGGTGCGTTTACTGTTGCGTCATGTGTAGTATATGAAGATGGTTATCCTGATCGTAAAAGTTATCGATTATATAAACTTCATACAGGAAACTCAGATGTAGATTCAATGAAGGAAGTTATTTATCGCCGTTATTTCCGTATGTTAAAAGAAGGGATGAGAATGCCAGATGGTATTATCGTCGATGGTGGTAAAACACAGATTGATGCTGCAAAGGAAATTCTGGATTCACTAGATTTATCAGATACCATTAAGTTAATGGGTTTGGTAAAGGATGATAAACATAGTACGAATGCCTTAATGGATACGAATGGGGATACTTTTGAAATCAATAAAGATTCAGGGTTATTCTTCTTGTTAACACGTATGCAAGATGAAGTACACCGCGTAGCGATTACGTATCATAGAAAACTTCGTGCAAAGGCACAGACTAAATCTGTTTTGGACGAGATTGCTGGAGTAGGCCCTAAACGTAAGAAACTATTATTAAAAGAGTTTGGTAACTTTACAAATTTAAAATCTGCAACAGTTGATGATATTTCGAAGGTTGTTCCGTTGGAAGTTGCTCAAGCAGTATATGATGCTTTACATCAGACATATGAAAATACCGATGCCTAAGCACCGGTATTTTTGTTAATTGGTAAAGATTCGTTTGATGATTTCGCTGTTACCACGTTTAACAAATTCACGTTTACCAGCAGCTACATATCCCTTAAATCCCTTCAACTCATCGTTTTGACGGTAGGTGAGAATAATGGAAACCACAATAGGTAGAAGAATCTTAATTAGCTGATTTTGTATTGTTTTCTTTGCTTTTTTCTGTTCATCGATTGCGTTTGATACATATTGAAGATGATCAACCTTGCCTTTAATAACTTGAATACTGACATTTGTAGTTTTCATTGTTTTTAAGAAATTCATTGCTTTTAAAAAGAAAATGATCAGATAACATATGAGAAATGCACATGCGGCATATAAGAAATACATGTTGTAGGGATAGATATTCATATAAATACGCTCCTTAATGGTATTTTAACATGTTTATCTCTTTTACGTATGACAAAGATTCATTATAATAGTTACAACGGTGAACGAAATGTCAAAAGATATTATATTGGTGAGTGACTCTCATAGGCAAACGGAATGTTTAAAAGAGATTCGTAAGATGTATCCAAATGCATATGCATACTTACATGCGGGTGATAGTGAACTACCTAAGCAGTTAACAGAAGGATATGCATGTGTACAAGGCAATTGTGATTACTATGGAGATTATGAGTCTGAACTTGTTTGTGAAATAGAGAATCATCGCATCTTATTAGTGCATGGACATCATGATATTGGCTATGGCTCGTTATTTGGTTTGGTACGACATGCAAGAGAGCGTGGTTGTGATATTGTATGCTTTGGACATACACATGTTCCACTTGATGAGCAGTTTGAAGAGGTACATTTATTTAACCCTGGTTCACTTAGTTATAATCGCGACGGTTCTAAGCCATCGTATATGATTTTACATTTTGATGGACAACAAGTATCTGCAGAATTAAAACGATATAAAATGTAAATTTAATCTTGAAAACTGATAGATATTTTGATATATTATTTGTGCTGTCCTCGTAGCTCAGCTGGATAGAGCTCACGCCTTCTAAGCGTGTGGTCAAGAGTTCGAATCTCTTCGAGGACGCCATATAGAAAAGATACCGTCGGCAATCAGTCGGCGGTTTCTTTCGTTTAGGAGGCTATATGACAAATTACTATGATGAAATCCTTATAGAGATAGAAAATTTAATCAAAGAGGGTAAATATGGTGATGCGAACTTCTTAGTTCAAAAAGAACTAAACATGCCATATATTCCTGTAGATGTAGAACAAAAGTTAAAGAGTTTTAAAAGAGAATTGAATTATCATCTCAGTGACGAAAAAGAAATACGAGAGGATAGTCTAGATTCACTATTACGTAAACTCAAAGGAAAACCAAAGTCACAGCTAGCTGCTGCTAGTGTATTAATCACAAGAAATCTTAGAGAGTGCCTGATAGAGATTAAGGATTATCTTTCTAAAGATCCTTGTCCAGAAGCAGCTGCACTACTAATTGAAGGTTTAGCTGAACAAGAGATATCTGATGAGTTTACACTAATAAAGAATGGAGTAGAATATACATTCTGGTCAGACGATATTGTTCCAGTACATAAGAGTGAAGGTTTCTTGAAAGCACAATCCTATCTAAAAGATTGGTTAGAGAATGATCATCCAGATTTCTATGAAATGGCTAAAACATTATTGATTCATGAGGTATATGTATTCTTGCCATTATCATATGATAAAGACGAAGCAGAAGATTTAGCACTTGCAATGTTAAAACAAGTATCCGATATGATGGATGAAGGAGAAATTTATCAAAAAGTCTCTAAACAACTTGCATATGCAAAAACATTGCATTGACTTTCAGGGCTAAACTTTGTAGGATATTAGCAGGCACAGTGGTCGAGTGCTAAAATCGACCGTAATATAGTAAAAACATAGCCGAAATATTGTATCTTTGGTATAATATGCAAGCAATAAAAAAGCGAAAAGGAGTTAATAAGATGTCAAATTGGACACTCAAAGAAAAATCAATTGGAGATTTAACAGTTAAAATTGAAGGAAAAGAATGGGCAGATGCAGTAAAGAAGGCATTCAATAAGATTGCTAAGAATGTATCTATCAATGGTTTCCGTAAGGGACAGGCACCTAAGGCTTTAATCGAAAAGCGCGTTTCTGATAACGAAAGATTTATCACAGCTGTAGATGATAACGCAAATGAATGGATGCGTGCAGCTTTAGCAGCTGAAAATTTAACACCAATTAGCCAACCACAGTTGGATATCAAGTCAATCGATGCAAATGGTGTTGAATTAGTATTTACATTCGCAGTTATGCCTGAAGTGAAGTTAGGCGATTATAAGGGATTAGAATACAATCTTGAAGAAGTTGCTGTAAGTGATGAAGAAGTTGATGCAGAATTAAACCGTATGCGTGAACAGTATGCAGAAGTTCAGACTAAGGATGGCGCTGCTGCTGAAGGCGATACTGTAAATATTGACTACGAAGGATTCAAGGATGGTGTAGCATTTGAAGGTGGTAAGGGTTCTAACTACGATTTAGTATTAGGTTCCCATTCCTTCATTCCTGGCTTTGAAGAACAGTTAGTTGGTGTTAAGGCTGGCGAAGAAAAGGATCTTAATCTAACATTCCCAGAAAACTACCACGCTGAAGACTTAAAGGGTGCTGCAGTTGTATTCAAGGTTAAGGTTAACGAAGTTAAGACTAAGGTATTACCAGAAGTTAACGATGACTTTGCCAAGGATGTAAACGCTACTGGCGTTGAAACAGTTGCTGACTTAAAGAACATGATTCGTACACGTATCGAAGATGGTAAGAAGTCACAGGCTGAAAACAAGGCTGACACAGCATTAATGGACAAGTTAGTTGAAAATGCTGAAATTGACTTACCAGAAGTACTTGTTGAAGAAGAAGTTAACAATCAGATTCAACAGTTAGCGCAACAGATTTCTCAGTATGGTATGAACTTCAACCAATACTTATCTATGATGGGCAAGAAGATTGAAGATGTTCGTGCTGAATACACAGAAAACGCAACTAAGACAGCGAAGTTAAGATTAATTCTTGAAGAGATTGCTAAGGTTGAAGGTTTAGAGCCAACTGAAGAAGATCTTGAAAACGAATACAACAACATTGCGACACAGTACAATATGCCAGTCGAGCAAGTGAAGGCATATATCAGTGTTGATATGTTGAAGCGTGATGTACGTAACGAAAAGGCTTATGCATTCGTTAAGGAAAACACTGCTGGTGATAAGAAGCCTGCAAAGAAGACTGCTAAGAAGACAACAAAGAAGGCAGAAAAGGTTGAAGCTACTGAAGAAAAGCCAGTAAAGAAGACAACACGTAAAAAGAAGAGCGAAGTAGAAGAATCTGCTGAGTAATTCGTTTACAATATAGATTGTTAATAAGACGCTGCTCGCGTCTTATTTTCAAAAGTGATTCAGGAGGTATGAATATGAGCGAAATAGTGAATGTTCGTGTGCCTGTCGTATGTACTAGAGGAATCGTTGTATTCCCTGGACATGATGTAATGATTGAAGTAGGAAGACCAAAATCAATCAATGCCGTGAATGAGGCAGGTGCCTCATACGACAGTATGGTTTGGCTTGTTTGTCAGAACGATATTATGGTAGACAATCCAACAGAGAAAGATTTATATACAGTCGGAACAATTGCAAAGATCAAAGTTGTACGTAAGAAGGAAGGCTTCATGCGTGTGACTTTTACTGGCATGCGTCGTGCAAAACTTGGAAAACTTTACGATAGTAAAGATTTAATGTATGCAGATGTCATTCCATTAACCGATTCTTATGGTGATAAGAGCGAAGAATACGCATTGGTAAAGAAGGTAGTCGATAAACTAGAAGGAATGACTCAGGTAGCTGCAGTATTCCCACCAGAAGTCGTGCAACAACTTTCTCTTGGCGTAAATGCGGAATCCTTAGGTGATCAATTTGGCCAATACTTTAGTTTATTTGACCAAGCAACGCGTCAACGTTTATTGGAAACAACAAACGTGAATGATCGTTTAATGTTAATTGTTGAAGAACTAGAGAAACAACAACGTTATTCTGAACTTGAAACAGTAATTAATGATCGTGTGAAAGAACGTATTGATGATGGTCAGAAGGAATACTATCTTCGTGAAAAGTTAAAGGCAATCAAAGAAGAACTTGGTGATGTATCTAATATGACAGATGATGTTGCTGAGTTACGTGAGAAGATTGAAAAGAATCCTTATCCAGAACATGTGAAGCTAAAAGCACGAGAAGAATTACGTAAGTATGAGATGCTTCCACCAGGTAGTGGAGAAGCAAGTGTTTCTCGTAATTACTTAGATTGGTTGCTAACAGTTCCATGGTGGCAAACTACAGAAGATATTGAAGACTTAAAGGCAGTACGTAACGTTCTTGATGAAGATCATTATGGTTTAAAGAAAATCAAGGATCGTATTATGGAATACTTAGCTGTAAAGCAGATGACACAATCTCTTAATAGTCCAATTCTTTGCTTGGTAGGTCCTCCAGGTGTTGGTAAGACTTCTTTAGCGAAGTCTATTGCTCGTGCGTTAGATCGTAAGTTTGTAAAGATGTCTGTTGGTGGTGTGCGTGATGAAGCTGAAATTCGTGGTCACCGTCGTACTTACCTTGGTTCTATGCCAGGACGTATTATTCAAGGAATGAAACGTGCTGAAGTATTAAATCCAGTATTCTTAATTGATGAATTAGACAAGATGGGTGCTGATTACAAGGGTGATCCTAGTGATGCAATGCTTGAAGTTCTTGATCCAGAACAGAATGCGGTGTTCTCTGATCACTACTTAGAAGAGCCATATGATTTATCTAAAGTTATGTTTATCGCAACTGCAAACTACTTAGAAAATATTCCTGGTCCTTTACGTGATCGTTTAGAAATTATTGATTTATCTTCATATACCGAACTTGAAAAGGTAAGTATCGCCAAGGATTATTTAGTGCCTAAGCAACTTCAGAACAATGGTTTAAAGGCTGCACAGTTTAAGTTAAAAGATGCAGAGATTCTATACTTGATTCGTCATTACACACGTGAAGCGGGTGTACGTCAATTAGAGAGAATCATTGCGTCACTATGCCGTAAGACTGTTCTTGCGATTTTACGTGATCAGAAGAAATCTATCACTGTGACCAAGAAACTTATTGGTGAATGGTTAGGTAAGATTAAGTTTGAATATGGTAATAAGGAAAAGAAGAATCAAATTGGTTGTGTAACTGGACTTGCCTATACACAATTCGGTGGAGATATACTTCAAATTGAAGTAAACCACTTCGAAGGTAAAGGCAGACTCGTTATCACTGGTCAATTGGGTGATGTTATGAAGGAAAGTGCATCGATTGCGCTTGACTATGTTAAGGCTCATGCAAAAGAGTTGAACATTGATTCTAAGTTCTTTGATACCAATGATATTCATATCCACGTACCAGAGGGTGCGGTTCCAAAGGATGGACCTTCTGCCGGTGTTACATTAACAACTGCGATTGTATCTGCACTAACAAATACACCTGTATATCGTGATATTGCGATGACAGGTGAAGTAACACTTCGTGGTAATGTATTACCAATTGGTGGTTTAAGAGAGAAATCTTTAGCAGCACACCGTGTTGGTATTAAGAAAGTCTTGATTCCAAAGAATAATGTACGTGATTTAGATGATGTACCAGAAACAGTAAAGAAGGCTATTACATTTATCCCTGTTGAGACTGTTTCACAAGTACTCAAGGAAGCGTTGGTACACTGATGCAGTACCATGATGCATTCCTGCTAAAGACAGCAGCGTTAGAGACACAGTGGCCTGTGAGTGATTTGCCTGAAATTATCTTTGTAGGAAGATCAAATGCAGGAAAAAGTACACTGATCAATGGTTTAGTAAATCGTAAAAACTTAGCATACTCTGGTAAAACACCAGGTAAGACAAGACTTTTAAATTTCTTCTCTGTCGATAACAAGGTTGTATTTACGGATGCACCTGGTTATGGTTATGCGACAAGTGATCGTCAAAGTGCTTTAGCATTCGCTAAGTTAATTGATCCATATTTTGCAAAAAGAGATCAGTTAAAAGCAATGATTATCGTATTGGATGCTAGAAGAGTTCCAAGCAATGATGATATTCAGATGGTTGAATATGGCAAAGAATCGCATTTAGCTATCTTTGCGGTATGCACAAAAATTGATAAGCTATCAAGAAGTCAAATGCTTCAGAATTTAAAGAAGATTTCTGCAACTCTTGGTATTCAGGAGAATGCATTAATTCCTGTTAATTCTGAGAAAAAACAAGGTTTAGATGTTGTTTGGGAAAAGATAGATCAACTCATAGCACAATAAGATGGTTTCTACTTTGGTAGATACCATCTTTATTTTGCCCATGGAAATGCGTAATATGCTAAAATAGGATAGAGATATTCGAGGTATCCTATGAAGATTATGATAGCGACAGGGGGAACTGGTGGTCACATCAACCCTGCACTAGATTTAGCACATATATTAAAACAGCGTGACTCAAAAAACGAAGTGATTTTTGTGGGTTCAGATAACCGTATGGAAGCGACTGTGATTCCAGATGCAGGTTATAAAT
>CALHUY010000066.1 GCA_938039295.1 uncultured Solobacterium sp. | reverse complement strand
GTTTTATTTTTTAACAATCCGTTATAATGGCTTGTTGAAATAAAAAAACTTAAACCAATGAAAACACAGTCTACCTATCTTGATTTTGATGACAAAACCGCTATTTTAGCATTGTGGTATATTGTCAATACATCTTTATCATGTAGTACAGTTTCAAGATTCAAGCCTGATATATTAGCATCATTCGCTAAACCTACGAAAGTAATCAGTTCTTCTAATGTTGCGTATGGCTTTAATGAAATTACTCCTTGTTGCAATACAGCACCATGTACAGTTACGTGAATAGTTGATTTTTCATATTGATGTATATCAATGATTTGAAATTGCCCTGAAAATAGAATGAATAGAGATAAAAAAACAGTAAGTAGTAGTCTCATATGACCTCCACTTACTGTATTTGTAATACTGTTTCTAATTCCTTACTTAATCTTTAGAATTTCAACAGAATAAGGATTTGCGACACGTACTTCACAAACATCACCAACCTTATGGTCTAAGATAGCTTGTGCTAGTGGTGTTTCATTAGATAGACGTCCATTTAAAGGGTCTGATTCTGTTGAACCAACGATATTATAAGTAATTTCTTCCTTCGTATCGTTGAATAATAATGTAACACTAGAACCGATATGAACAGCTGACTTCTTACCAGCCTTCTTTGTATCAATAAGTTCATAGTTACGTAGCATGTATTCCAAAGTTGTAATACGTGCTTCTACCTTTGCTTGCTCATCACGAGCCGCATCATAGTCCGCATTTTCTGAAAGGTCACCCTGAGCACGAGCTTCCGCTAATTCTTGTTTAACTTCTTCACGAACAACATGGACAAGGTTGTAGTATTCATCCTGTAATTTTTTTAGACCTTCCTCAGTAAGATATGTTTTATTTTCTTCAGCCATTTTATTACTCCTTACGCTTGGTTATTATAGCATTGTGTGCTTAATGACGCTACTGATTTTTGTTGTGAGCAAATCAATCGCAACTGTATTCTTTCCACCTTCAGGGATGATTACGTCCGCATATTTCTTAGAAGGTTCCACAAATGCTTCATGCATTTGCTTAACAGTACCTACATATTGATTAACTACAGACTCTAAGGTTCTTCCACGCTCTTTTACGTCACGTACTAAACGACGAATGAAACGAATATCTGCATCTGTTTCAACAAAGATTTTAATATCAAGAAAATTACGAATCTTTTCTTCTTCTAAAACGAATAAACCTTCTAAAATCAATACGTCACAAGGATAACAATCTTCTGTGTCACTACTACGTGTATGATTGACAAAGTCATAGATTGGCTTACGGATAACTTTATTCGCGATTAAATCCTGAATATTATCAATCAATAAATCGTTATCAAACGCAAATGGATGATCGTAATTTGTCTTAATACGTTCTTCCATTGGTTTATGTGCTTGATCTTTATAATAGTCATCTTGGCGAATAATTAATACAGACTTCTTGTCCGCAAACGTCTTTTTTATCGTTTCAGAGATTGATGTTTTTCCAGATGCACTACCACCAGCAATGCCAATAATAATCGGTTTACTCATTCGAATTTACCTCTTTCACTTCTGTTTTTACTAACACCTCATTTTCATCGTAATACAAGCTGATTGAAAATGGGATTTCATTACGAAACATTTTCTCTAAGAAGATACGATCACCTTCCCAAAGGTTTAAATCTAGAATTTCATTTTGTGGAATGTATGCAAGTGTACCTTCATCACACTCCTGAAGTGTACCTACATAATCATTTGTTTGATATACATAGATTTCTTCATCTTCATGGTGAGTGTAATGAAAATGGATAACTCCACAATATAGTGCAGATTGTACTTGATATCCTGTTTCTTCAAATACTTCACGCACCATGCATTCATATGGTGTCTCTTTTTCCTTCAGCTTACCCCCTACACCAATCCACTTACCGCGATTTAAATCATGTTGTTTTTTATTTCGCAACAACATTAACCACTTATCATCACGAATTAAATAACAAACAGTACTTTTAATCATTTAAGTTTACGTGGTCTTTCACGTTTTGATTATGCTCACTCAGTGTCTTAGCAAAGAATACTTCACCAGTCTTTGTATCAGCCACAAAGTATAAATATTCTGTTTTAATTGGATTTAAAACTGCTTTAAATACCTTTTCGCCAGGGTTTTCAATAGGTCCTGGAGGTAATCCTTTATGAAGATATGTGTTATATGGTGAATCAAACTCGGCGTTGACTTCACAAGCTTGCCATTTATCTGTTTGACGGTCAAAGTCAATTGCATAACATACTGTTACACTAGACTGCAACAACATGCCTTGATTTAAACGATTGTAGAATACACCAGCAATTGTACGCAGTGTTGTCTCATCGCCACCACCTTCATACTGAACGATACTAGCTAATGTATATAACTCATGAATCGATAGCTTACTCTTGGAGATGGCTTCTTTATTTGCTTCATAGACAACCTTTGTTTGGTCTAACATCTTTAATGTTACATCTTTTGCAGTTGTCTCTTTATAGAACTCATAAGTATTTGGAGCGATATATCCTTCGAGATAAATACGTACATTTTCTTGGAACATCTCATCTGTTATAAATGGATATGTAGATTTTAATGAAGTAATCCACTCTTTATCATTCCATAGTTTAAGTAAATCATCTTCTGTTACATTAGTAACTGCCGCAATCTTTTCAGCGATATGCTTTGCCCAGTCACCTTCTGTAACGGTTACAGAAACGGTATCACTTGCTGCTGCAGTCGCACTATTTAATTTCTCCAAAATCGTATGTAAATCCATATTACGATTTAATGTGAATGTTCCAGACTTGAAATTATTTAGCTCGTAGAGTCTAATATATAACTTTGCAACATTAATATCCTTAATTAGATTTTCATTTTTTAGATGCTGTAAGATATCTGCCGAAGTATCACCAGAATTTACTTTAAATTCAACCTCTTCAGAAGTTTCTGATACTGCCTTAATAGATTGTGAATAATAAATATAAGTACTTACAAAACCAACAGCCAAGATTAAAATCAGTAATAATGGAATTAAACTTCTTTTCTTTCTTCTCTTAGCCATGCCTATTCACCATCATCCTCACTGATAAATGCACCTAAAACTTCTTGGCACATTTCCCACTCAGCTTCATCAACAACTTCATCCATAGAGCCATCTTCATTGTAACTATATGCATAAACATTGCCTTCTTCATCTGTAGGATCTGTGAATAATACATACTTCTTTGTCTTATCGTCATTTTCAAACGTTAAAAGAATTTCAACTTCACGTTCGTTACCTGTATCATCAGTAATCATCATTGTGTTGTTTTCAATCATACTATCATCTCTCCTTAAAAAAGGCGTTTTGCCGCCTTACTTTACATTACGATCTAGCCATGTCTGTAGTATTTGTACTGCAGCCAACTGATCAATCTTCTTTTTACGTTTCTTTCTTGATACGTCTGCTTCTAACAAAATACTTTCAGCCACTGCTGTCGTAAATCGTTCATCTTGCATCTTAACAGGAATACCTGATTCTTGTTCAAGAACTTCACCAAATTCTAAACATATCTGTGCACGTGGTCCAACATCATCATTCAATAATAGTGGTAATCCTAACACGATAACATCTGGCTTTTCACGATCGACAATATCTAACACTTTATCTAGTGCCATATTGTAATCATCTGGTTTAAAACGAATCGTTTCAATTGTTCTTGCAATTAATCCGGTATCACTAAAACTAACACCACAAGTTACGCTACCAAGATCTAAACCTAGATAGCGTGTCATTTAGTGATGTGCCTCTAAATAGAAACGAACTAATTCTTCAATAATTTCATGACGTTCCACGGATTGGATTAAACTTCTTGAATTGTTATGTGAAGAAATATACGCAGGATCATCAGAGATTAAATAACCAGCTAACTGATTGATAGCGTTATAACCCCTCTCACTTAATGAAGCTTCTACCTGTTTTAAAACTTCGTGGATTGTTTCACGACGAATCTCTTCAGAATTAAAGCTCATCGTTTCAGTCAAATTATTTTGTTTCATCATTTTGACTACCTCCATCTCTGTAGTTATTTTATGTCATATTTTACAAAAAGTATATACAACCGCATCATTTCATTGTGTTTGTAACATGAAAACTACAAAAAATAGGTATCAAAATGATACCTATTTCAAAACATGATTATTGTGCAAGAATTTCTCTTACTAATGCATGTGCTTCTTGTACTTTAGAAGTATCCCTACCACCAGCTTGGGCCATGTCAGGTCTACCACCACCGTTACCACCTGTTAACTGTGCAGCAGCCTTTACAACATCACCAGCCTTCTTACCTTTGGCAATTGCTGCCTTAGAGCTAGCGCATACAAATGTTACCTTACCATCTGTTGTATTAGATACAAACACGAATCCATCCACAAGCTTGTTACGTACATTTTCTGCATATGCCTTTAGACTATTTGAATCAAAGCCATCTAAGCTTAATAATACACAAGATAAGCCATTGATTGTTTCAGCTTTTTGTACTGCAGAGTCTGCTGAAGATAATAGTGCTGCTTCCTTATGTGCATCATTTTCTTTACGAAGTTGTGCATTTTCTTCTTGTAATGCGATTAACTTCTCTCTGAATCCTTGCCATGATTGTAGTTTCATTAACTTTGCACATTCAAGTAGATACTGTTCTTCACTCTTGAAGTCTTGGTATGCATCAAACTTTGTCTCAGATGTAATACGTCGAATACCAGAACCAATAGATTCCTCGGAAGTGATCTTAAATACGCATAAATCAGCTGTATTACTTGCGTGTGTACCACCACAGAATTCCTTAGAGAAATCACCCATGGATACAACACGTACTGTATCACCATACTTTTCATCAAAGAGCGCAATCGCACCAGAATTCTTCGCAGACTCAACATCCATTACTTCAGTTACAACAGGTTGTGCTAAAGCAATCTGTTCATTGACTAGACGTTCTACTTCATTAAGCTGTTCTTCCGTTGGCTTTTCAAAGTGTGTAAAGTCAAATCTTCCATATTCAGGACAGTTATAGGAACCAGCCTGTGCAATATGTTCACCTAATACCTTCTTTAGTGCTGCTTGTAATAGATGTAATGAACTATGGTTTGCACGTGTACGTTGACGCTTTTCATAGTCATATTCACCTTCTAATACATCACCTTCAGAAAGTATTCCTTCAACGATAACAATGTGATGTAATGGTTGCTTATGTGGAGCCTTTTGAACGTTAGTTACATTCGCTTTAAAATGGTCATTCCATACAACACCAGTATCTGCACACTGACCACCACTTTCAGCATAGAAACATGTTTCATCAAGGATAATATCACCCTCATCTGTTAATGTATCTACGCGTACACCATCCTTAAATAAGCCAATTACCTTACCCTTAGAATGTGTATCTGTATAACCAGTAAACTTACTTTCTTGTGTGAAGTCCATTAAATCAGCGGATTGTCCATGCATGGATTGAATGTTTCCACGTGCTTCTCTTGCACGTGTCTTCTGTGCTTGCATTTCTTTATCAAAACCATCAGAGTCTACACGATAGCCTTCTTCCTCTGCAATCTCTGTAGTAAGTTCCTTTGGATATCCATAAGTATCATATAACTTGAACATCACTTCGCCAGGTAAGATCTTAGTATCCGCATGTTTTGCTAATGCATCCTGTAAGAGTGCTTCACCATTTGCAAGTGTCTTATGGAAGGATTCTTCTTCCTGCTTGACTAGCTTTTCAATTAACGCAACCTTTTCTTGTACATATGGATAGTATGCAATCATGTTATCAGCTACAACTTTTACAAGTTTGTACATGAAAGCACCATCAATACCTAACTTAATACCATAGCGTACTGCACGACGTAATACGCGGCGTAGTACATATCCACGACCTTCATTAGAGAACATCGCACCATCCGCAATTGCAAATGTAACAGTACGGATATGGTCAGCGATAACGCGATATGCCATCTTATATTCTTTCTCACTGTAAGAGTGTTTAGCATACTTCTCTGTCGCATGGATAATTGGTAAGAATAAGTCAGTATCAAAGTTTGTTTCTCCATCTTGAATCAAACATACAAGACGTTCTAGACCCATACCTGTATCAATGTTCTTCTGTGGTAATTCTTTATACTCATGACGATCAACTTCTCCAGGACGACAATCGTATTGAGAAAATACGATATTCCATACCTCGATATAACGATCATTTTCTAAATCTTCAAAGAATAGTTTTTCACCAATACCTTCTGGATCATACTTTTCACCACGGTCATAATATAACTCTGTATCTGGTCCACCAGGTCCACGACCAATTTCCCAGAAGTTATCCTCTGTGCGACGAATATGACTAGGTATCATACCAACCTTAACCCATTGGTTATATGCTTCGTCATCATCTGGATAAACAGTTACATATAAACGCTTCGGATCAAATCCAATCCACTCTGGAGATGTCAAGAACTCCCAAGCCCAAGTAATCGCTTCTTTCTTGAAGTAATCACCGATTGAAAAGTTACCTAACATTTCAAAGAATGTATGATGACGAGCTGTACGACCTACATTTTCAATATCATTTGTACGAATTGATTTTTGGGCATTACAGATACGGTTTGATGCTGGCTTTTCTGAACCATCAAAATACTTCTTTAACGCTGATACACCAGCATTGATCCATAACAGTGTTGGATCATTATGTGGAATAAGACTTGCGCCAGGTTCGATCATACAACCTTTAGACGCAAAGAAATCCAAGAATTTTTGTCTGACTTCATTTCCACTGAGTCGATATTGCTTTTCCATTGTTTTCCTCCTGAACAAATAAAAAACGTTCCTACATCCAGGAACGTTAACACGCGGTACCATCCTGATTCGCACAAAACGTGCGCACCTCAATTGCTCTGTAACGTAGAGATACGTTGCTAATTAAGCACTCTGTTAAAGGAAGCTTCAATATCACTTATGGAAGATTTTCACCAAACATCTTCTCTCTACGACACAGCCTATATCTACTAACCCTTTGTCATTGATTTCTATGAAATTCTAACATTAAAACTGTTGAAAATAAAGCGATTTTCAACGATATCGTTATAATTCAATAATTTCAAATAAGTTAATATAAAAATCAAATCAATGACGATAGAAAGATGATGTGGTACTCTTATTACGAGGTAATACAAATGACAACGATTTATGACTATCTAGATTGGCGTGGAGATCTTCCATTTACAACTGAATCCTTTAATGAAGTGGATAATGCTATCCTTAGCCTTTTGGCTTACGTTCATTATGATGATATTCCTAATATCGAAACAACTTTTCAACCACTCCATCACGTAAGAGATGAATTTTATAAATTACACACACGTGAAGAAATTGCAGAAATTGAAACCTATAATGGAGTCAATGCCAGATTACTCGATAAAGTAGCAGATACAGAGCGTTTTAAAGATATTATGATTGGTTATTATATCAGTTATACTGACAAAGACTTTGTTGTACAGTTTTCTGCAGTAACCTTTAAACTAAATGATATGATTTATATCTCCTATCGTGGTACAGATAATACTTTTATTGGATGGAAAGAAGATTTCTATTTATCTTATACAACAGGAACAAATGGCCAAAAAGCAGCAGTCGCATATATTAATCAATTATTTGAAAACGAAACCTTACCAATCCATGTTGGAGGACACTCTAAAGGTGGAAATCTAGCAATATATGCTGCATGCCATTGTGATCAATCTATTCAAGATAAAATTATAAAGGTGTGGTCAAATGATGGACCTGGTTTCCAAGGTGAAATGTTACAATCACCTGCTTATCAAGCAATTCAAGATAGAATTACCCTAATTATTCCAGATTCATCAATTATTGGTATATTGATGAATAATGTTGATCCAAAGATTGTTAAAAGTACAGTAAATTCGGTTATGCAACATGACGCTTTAACTTGGATTGTAAAACGAAACCATTTTGAACAAGCTGAATCATTATCTGCTAACTCTGCATTCTTAAATAAAGCAGTCGATAAATTCTTGGAGAATTTGTCGGAAGATGAAGCAAAGATTGCAATTGATGGTATCTTCTCTGTTCTTGAGTCAACTGATGCTGAATCTTTCGCGAAACTTAAAGAAGGTGGATTTGATTCACTAAAGGATATTATCAGTGCCCTTCAAAAATTGCCTACAGAAAAATCAACTGTTATCTTACGTTTAGTTGGTAACATGATTTCCAATAGTAGTAACATTCTCGCAAATGACTATATGTCAAAACTCCATGAACAATTTAACAAAGTCAAAGATACATTTAAGAAAAAAGACGAAAGGTGAGAAAATTCTCACCTTTTTAAAATCCATAATCACCATTTACAAATTGTTGTATCTTTTGGGTTAGAGTTGTCTCACGAGGATGTAGCTCCAATACTTGAATACCACGCTTAAACGCCTCTAACTCTCCTAAAACGA
>CALHUY010000065.1 GCA_938039295.1 uncultured Solobacterium sp. | reverse complement strand
TCAAACAAGAAATTCTTTGCAAGGATGACTATATCTGGATGCCAGATTTGAAGAGTTGGTTAGAAATATCAAATTCAATCTATGCAATCTACTTGCCGGCTTCAGATACAACAGTAGAAATATAAAGAAAAGAATGTATTTGTAGGAAAGCCCTATAAATACATTCTTTTTGTATACATGCATTATTTTCTACGAATGCTTTGAAGTGTTGTTGTACCAATGATTGTACCAAGACTAAGTGCGACAAGAGATAGAATACAATCAAATGCTTGTACTTCTGCTAGTCGGATATTGCCAGTTACTAGTGATGCGATCATATAGTGGAACATGTCTCCAGGAATCAATGGAATAATGGATGGGTAGATAAAGTAAGCAGTAGGAACCTGAAGCTTACGAGACATAAATTCACCGTAAAGCGAAGCAGCAAGTGCAGAAATTAAAATGATGACAAAGCGATTATCCAGAAAACTAGAAAGTGAGATATTTACTAAGCGCACTAAGAATCCACCAAGACCTGCATATAGTAATTTATCTTTGCCATGAATCCCAAAGGTAACACTAAAAGCTAGTGAAGCAATAAAGGAAAATAGTAGAATCAATATGTTGTTTACCATGCGCCTGTACCTCCCATTAGAATTACAGCAAAGTACATGCCAGCTGCTAGAGAGGCACTTTCTAAGAATACATTTAGTAATTGTAGGATACCATTGAACTCATGGCCACAAATCAAATTACGAAATGCATTGACTAAAGGGATACCTGGAATCATGAGTAAGCTGATAGAAATCAAAGTCCACTGTGTATCTGCAATCAATCCTACTCTGACTAATAGGAAGGATAGAATTGTGCCTAAGAACATACTAACAATATTGTTAATAATCTTTTCAGTACGTAGTTTGGAAAGACCAAGATTTATCCAGTATAGACAGAATGAAACAAGTGCAGTGGCTATCATATCAGTTGGTTTACCACCTAGAATAAAACAAATACAAGTGATGGCAAGTACTTGGCAAAATAGAGTTGTTACAACACTATACTTCTTTACGTTTTGAGCTTGGTCTAGTATATTCTGCAGTTGTTCAGTAGGGATAGGGTGATTACCAACTTGGTGCATAATATTGTTTAAAACACGTAACTTTTCCAAGTTGATAGATATTGTAGAAATATCTAACTGCTTCATATATGTATTTCCATCAGTACCACGGAAACAAATACTTACATACTGATGTGTCATAACAGTGCTAAGTTCAGTTAACTGATACGCATGTGCATTCTTTTCAATGGCAAACTCTACATGTTCAAGAGTTGAACCGTTCGATAGTAGTGCATGTGCTAGTTTTGTCAGATAATTTAATATCTGTTCCATTTCTAAACGACTATTCATTATGTTCTCCTTGTTCGGCTTATAGTATATATTCAGTTTTCATTCGTTAGCAAGGGGAAATGTAGAGATAGTAATTTCATAGTTATTGTTCGAATGATGTTATAGTAAAACAGGGTGATAAAATGAAAGAAAAAGTTGGTTCAGTTTATTCAATTGCACAGGATAACCCATGGGTAACAAGTTGTACTGTCTCAAAAGAAGTAATGAGTCAGGTCAGTTATTACTCACTTGCGGAGAATACAGATATCAGTGCAGAAATCTACCCGTATTACAAATTGATCTATGTTCATACAGGAAGAGCAATTGTTTATACAAACGATGATGAAAAGACAGTCAATGTCGGTGAAGCAATTATTGCACATATTAATATTCCTGTAGGAATCAAAACAGATCAAGGAACCATTTATACTGAAATCATGATAGGAGAAAATAGTATGATGAACAGCGCAGTAAAACCAGGTGAAGTATTTGGATTAAAGGATTTAGTACCATATCAGGATGGTAAGATTGTAAACATGGATGTTGCACACAACGAAAAGATGAAGTTTGTTGTGATGGCATTCGATGCAGGAACAGGCTTATCTGAACACGCAGCTCCAGGCGAAGCGTTAGTATTTGCGTTAGATGGTAGTGCAACAATTATCTATGAAGGTGTAGCACATGAAATTCATGCAGGTGAACAGTTCTGCTTTGCAAAGGGTGGCTTACACGCAGTAAAAGCAAACGAAAAGTTCAAGATGGCTTTATTATTAACTTTATAAGAACAGTAAAATGTCTCTGTGATAGAGGCATTTTTATTTTTGATAAAAAGAAAACTGTACTTTCTATTATAGAAAAACAGAAAGTGCAGTGAGAAAGAAACCTACAAATATAAACCAACCTAATATATAACCCTTTAGATAATGCTTGCATAATGCAACATATTCACGAATCATTGCGCTAGGCCAGAAATAGAATGCGATAGGAGCACCGATACCAATCGCTGGAATATTTAGCGAACGGCATAGTAGAAGTGTACGATAAACATGGAAGTTGGAAGTAACTACCGCAATACGCATGCGACCACCTCTACGCTTGATGATTTCAAAAGAATTACGCATATTTTCAAATGTATTGACACTCTTATCTTCTAAGATGATTTGATGGTTTTTAATTCCCTTATCGATAAGGTATGTATGCATGGCCTCTGCTTCGGATACCTTTTCGTCAGCACCTTGGCCACCAGACACAACAATATAACAAGATGATACTGATTTGTTAAATACACGAATTGCTTTATCAAGACGATTACTTAAGATCTTTGTTGGTGTTAGGCCATCGACTAAACCTGCACCGAGTACAACAATGTAGTCAAAATCAACATGTCTTGGAAGTAGTTGAATAAATATGGAATAGAACATGAATGCCACAAATACAAGTGAGATATATAAGACACTAAAGCCAAACCCCATTTTAATCAAAGTAGGAAAATCCTGTATTAGATGGATTGAGTAATCCATAAAATTGTTAGTAGCTGTAATGAAGGCTGTAAACAGATAAAATTCACCGGCTAAAATAAAGATACCAAACGCACTTGATAGGAAACTTGTAATATGGAATCCTTCCTTACAAAACATCTGGATACTATTCACTATTAATAAGAATGGAATGATAAATATCAAGAACATAAAGGTAGTAACAAATATACTGGAATATATAGTCGCAATCCTGGATATACCTGAATACTGCACAGATAAAACAAAGAGTGCAAATAGTAGGATTAATAAAAATACTGCATTACGAAAACGTCTAGAATCCTTGAAGAAGGAATACAAGAATATCGAAAGTGATACAATCACCATAAATTCAGGTGTAAGAATATAATTCATGAAGGTAAACATGGCAAAATTATAACATGCTATAAGGCATATGAAGGGAAGTTATAGTGGGCAAACAGTATTTTTTAAAAACCTTAGAAGTGGAATTTAACTTTTCACTTGAGGGTTTTAAGTTGCTGAAATATATGATTGATAGATATAACTGTGAGGACTATAATGATGGTGTAAGGTGTAATGATTTTAAATTGAGTACATTGTTTCTATTTTATTTATTTGTATTTATGAAAGTGAATACATATAAATACGTTAAAACAATGAGTTTGATTTAATCTAATTGGGTCTACAGTTTTTGTGTCAGATATTGATGGTTACACCTTCATATCATTTTGAAAAAGAAGAGATAGGAGGTTTTTTTGTGTTTAATCAAGAAACAATCAACGATATCCAAAAAGAAATTGGATATACATTCAATAATAAAGAATTACTAGAGCAGGCTTTTACTCGTCGCTCATACAGCATGGAAAATGGCGGTGAAGACAATGAAGTCTTAGAATTCATTGGTGATTCAGCCTTAAACATGGTAATGGTGAAAATCCTTAGTGAAGAATTTGGGTATTTCAACAAAATTGAGAAGAGAAGTTCTTACGATTCGACCAAACTCTATGATGGTACTTTCTCGTCTAATAAGGATGAAGGTGAATTGACAGAAATTAAGAAAAGACTTGTTAGGAAATCAACACTATCCGATGCCATTGATAATCATGAACTACAGTACTACTTAGTTATGGGTAGAGGTGACAGAAAGAGACATGTTGAAAGATCTAACTCAACAAAAGAAGACCTTTTTGAAGCAATCATCGGTGCTATCGCGATTGATTCAGAATGGAATATTAGTAAAATTCAAGAAGTTGTGACAAATATGATTGATATAGATGAGATGCTGGGTGCTGATGAAGATAGTTATATATCGGATATCCAAAAGTGGTCTTTAAAGAATTACGATATATTGCCTGATTATTCGGTTTGTAAATATTTACCAAACGAAATGAATGTTGGGGCTCCAGAGTGGGCTAAACCTAATACAATATGGTCTATTATAAATCAATTTAAACGAGGAAAAATTGATTCAAATACAAAATATGCAAGTTTACTTGCATTAGAGGATGTTCCATGTGGGTTTGTTGGTTATGGACACTCTAAAAATCAAGCAAAAGAAGAAGCTTCTAGACTTGCATATGAATATTTAGATGACCAGAATCGTTTGTGGACAATTCAAGATGAAATTGAGAACCCATGTAAGAAAAT
>CALHUY010000064.1 GCA_938039295.1 uncultured Solobacterium sp. | reverse complement strand
ACTGTCTGTTCTGTATTGAAAGCTGCTGTCTTACCATCTTTAGATAAGATGTCGACATTTTCAGATACTAACATATTAAAGAATCCTTCAGGTAAGAATAGGTATGCGCCTGTCTTATTGTAGAAGTCTTCTGCTTCTTTCAATGCTTCTGCGTATGTATGTGGTTCTGTGATTCCACCCTTTTCCATTAATGCCTTATTGCTAAACATAATGTCTGGTGATGCATACCATGGGAATGCATATACAGAATCACCAATCTTAGCTGAATTCCATAATCCTTCATTATAAATTGCTTTTTGTTCTGCTGTAGCTTCCTTGTTTAAATCAACAAGTGCACCCTTACCAGCTAATGTTAATGCAAATTGTGTATTGAGGTTTACTACATCTGGTGCTGTTCCGCCTGCTACTGCTGCTACTAACTTAGACTGCATATCTGCGTAAGGAATATCTGTCCAGTTAACCTTAACATCTGGGTTTTCCTTTTCGTAGTTTTCAATCATTTTATCGAAATAATCTTGGAAGTTTGCCTTTAGGTCGATTGTCCAGAATTCGATTGTTGTCTTACTTGTGCTTGCTTCTGATGATTTGTTACCACAGCCTGTTAAACTGCCTACAGCTAACATAGCTGCAAATACTGCACTTAATAATTTTTTCTTCATATCTTTCCTCCTGTTAATTATTTAAGTGGTTTTGATGCATCACAGTTTTGATGTCGATACGATATGTGACCATAGATTATAATTCAGTCTTTCTATCGAACTATCATCAAAATAGTGAAAATCTAAATGCTGTTCTTCTAATTCGTCTATTTTTGTAATCTCTCCTTTCTGATATGCCAGTAATTGTTCACGTACATCGATTACTCTCTGCTTCAATCCACCCAAACGAATCGTTTGTACTTCAAAACCTTGATTGCGATTTTCAAGATGCCACTGTCGTTTGAATGCATCGTAGAAAGTTTCGATACGCTTGATTAACTCTGGAAGTATTTGATTAACAATCTTATCAAAAGCTTGTAAATCGTTATGTTTATATGCATGATATATTTCATTACCTAAATTAAGTTTTAAATCCAATATTTCAATCAGTGATTGTACTGTTTTGAAGTAATAGGACAATTCGCTTTTCTCAATTGAGATGTTTGAAATCTTTGGTAATACAGATTGAATTTCATGAATCATCGAAGGTTGTGCAACAGAGTCGAATGTACCCTGCAATAAATCGTTATATAGGAAATACTTACTAGCATTGTTATGTGTGAATCCATCTTTGGTACATGGATTCACTTTATCAATTACTAAGAATGTATTGATTGGTATTCCTGTTAGTACTTTAAAGCAACTCTCACTCATGTGGTTGCCATAGATTTCATTCGCATTTGTAAATAAGGTTGGTAAGATTGCAAAGAGTGATGTTTCTGCTCCATCATCTGCCCAACCTGCAAATGTAATCTCATCAATATGATGTTCTACACATGCCTGAATAGCTGCCTTGCATGCATGAATACTATAACGATTGTGCGGAATAAATCCTGTCCACTTCCATGCTCCACCTACAAACGATATATTTGGTGATAATTTTCTATGAAGTTTTAAATTTTCAGCATAATGTTGTACATCCGTTGAGTAGTAATCCCAATATGCTAGATGCACTCCTTCCGGAACTTTAATTTTTTGAATCTGTTCTTGGCTAAGATTGTAGTAACTGCCATTTGCCACAAGACGGAAGAACATATCACTCCACATCTGTAGTTCAAAGTTATATTTACTAGCAATCTCTCTTACCGTTTGTAAATGTTGATTCATGATTTCCAAACGGTTTTGATAACCATGTTCAGTTAGGTACTTGCCTAGCCCCAGCATGAATGCTTCATCCATTCCGATATTGATCTTCCTAGTATGGAATGCTTTATCTAGTGTTGCAAATAAGTTCTCTAGATATGTATGTGTACGATCAGAGCCAACGAGCAGAATGTCATCTACATCAATCATTTTTTGATATTCTTCATACCGAACAATTTGATTTAAATGCGCTAATGTTTGTACGTATGGTCGTAGTTCAATTCCGTACCGTTGTGCATAACTCTCTAACTCGTGAATATCTTTTGTTGTATACGCTCCTCTTTGATAGCCAATATATGGTTCACCATCAATCTTTAACGTATCCTCTATGTACAGACCTAGAAATGTGT